>JBFMDG010000039.1:0-20002 GCA_040754135.1 Verrucomicrobiota bacterium | reverse complement strand
AAATCTTCGGGAAACTTTTGCAGCTGAGCGTGAATCTCCGCCAGTGCTTCGGTGTAATGTCCCATTTTTCTTTTGCCTTCAGCGATGGAATAAAACGGCCGCGGTTCGGGCGGCTCTTCGCCCCCGGTCAACAAACTGGCAAACTTGTTTCCCACATATCCGACCAGGACTGGCACCCAAAGAATTGCCAGCATGCCTCCGACGGCGACGGCTGCGAAAATGGCGACAATTTTGGTGATCTCATCGCGGGCGGTGGCGGCGAATCCGATGAGCATGGTGACCAGGACAGCGGTGGCGATCCACCGGAATACCAGCATGCCTTGATTTTCCGTGCGGCGGTACCATTCGCGAAGGATCCAGCCTATTCCGATGAGGAAAAGAACCAGGGCCAGCAAATTCCAGATGTTCGCGAGCAGTCTCATTTCACCGGGATCACCCGGCGCGTTTGGCCATTCGATCAGGATGCCGCGCCCGACTCAAGGCGGTGTCGTAACTGATCAGGCATCGGCAATACAGGTCGTATAGACATGCGTCCATGAGAATCATTCCGTCTTTGCCGCCGGTTTGAATGAGATTATCGAGCATGTGCTTGTTGTTTTCCCGAATCAGGTTTCGCACCGCGCCTGTGGCAATTAACAGTTCGTAAGCCAGCACGCGCCGCGAACGATCCGTCGAGGGCAGCAGATCCTGCGCGATGATCCCTTGCAACGAATTCGCCAGTTGCACAATGATTTGCCGCTGCGCGCTGCCTTCAAACACGCCTGTGATGCGCTCGAATGCATGCGCCACATTCGGCGAATGCAACGTGGCCAGCACCAAATGACCTGTTTCCGCCGCCGTCAACGCTGCCGCAATGGCTTCGTGATCGCGCATCTCCCCCACCACAATCACATCGGGATCTTGCCGTAGCACATGAATCAGCGCCCGGCTGAAGGAGTGCGTATCCGTGAGCACCTCCTGCTGCACGATGATGGCATGCTTGTTCTCATGCACATACTCGATTGGATCCTCAATCGTCACAATTTTGCAGCGGCGCTCGCTGTTGATCAGATCCACCATGTAATTCAACGTCGTCGTCTTGCCCGCGCCGGTCGGGCCGGTGATCAGCACGAGCCCGTTTGGTTTCCGGGCCAGTTCATCAATCTTCGCCGGCAAACCCAGTTCTTCGCGACCGGGAATGCGCGTGCCGCAAAAGCGAATGCTCATTTCCGGACTGGCATTGCGGAGGTAAAGCGTGACGCGCACACGCCCGGCGACCTCGTGCGGCAACGAAATGCAAAGCTCCCACTCGCGTTCGAACTTTTCGCGTTGATCTGAATTCAGAAGGCTGAACGCCATGCCTGCCGCCGTTTCGCGGTCAATCGCATCGTCATCGGCAAACAGAATGTCTCCGTTGATCCGGAATGCCGGCGGCACGCCCACGATAAGGTGCAGATCGGAAGCCTCGCGCTGGACGGCTTCGCTGATGAGGAAATCGAGTTTGGATGTACTCATGGGCCGATGAGTCTTTGCCATCGACCGCGCAGGCGCGTCCAGAAACCGCTTTCAATTTCCAGATCGGCGGCCACCGCGCAGGAGGGATCGAGCTGCCGCGCCTGCACGAAAGAGTTTTCCGCGTGACCGACGAGTCCGAGCGCCTGCTGAGCGCGTCCCACTTCGAGCCAAAGGACGGCTTGAGCGGAATTGAGGTTCAACGCTTCCTGCGCCAGTTTCAATGCGCGGGCGAATTGACGGTAAAATCGGCAAATGCGCGCTGCCAGCCAATGGACCACCCAATCGCCCGGCGCGAGCGCAAAGGCTTTTTCAAAACAGTAATCGGCCAGTTTTTCTTTGCGGGCCAGCAGCACGTCGCCTCGCGCCAGCCAGACATACGGCACGTCGCCACTCGCCTGAATGGCATTGTCGGAAAAGACCAGCGCCGCTTTCAGATCGCCGGAACGCGCAAGAGCGACCGCTTTGACCGCCAGCAACTCGGGTTCATCCGGAAAATGTTCGAGCGCTTTGTCCGCCCAGAGTTTGGCTTCATGAAATTGTTCCAGCTCGATCAGCATTCGAACCTGTCCCGCCCAGGCGGCGGTGCATTTCGGATCAAACTCAAGCACTTTGGCAAATGACCGGAGCGCTCGCTCGAAACGGCCTTGCTCGAAAGCGGTGCGCGCTTCCTTCAAATAATAGGCATCGTCCTTAACGATCCGGGAAGTTTGTTCATCGCCGTGGGAATGGTCACCGAACTCAAGGTTATTGAACCGGCTCATAAGCAATTTGGGCGCGGCTTTGAATGCAGAGTTCGTGCCGTCGTCTGGCTGTTTTTTTGCCCATGGTTCGGATTTCCGGCAGAACTCTAATCAAGCCCCGCATCAAAACAACGCTTTTCCTGCGCAAAGAGTTACAACACACTTGAGCTCCTCCGGTTCCGCCCTACTCTGTGAAACCATGCTGCACGTCCGCCATATCGATTCGCTCGACCTCCCGGAACTCGAACCGTATCGCACCATGAAACGAACGGTCGAACACGAAGAAAAAGGCCTCTTCGTCGCCGAAGGCCAGAAAGTCGTCCGCCGGCTTTTGGAAAGCCGTCTGACCGTCCTCTCTTTGTTATTGCCGGAATCGTGGTTGAAAGAATTGATGCCGCTGCTCGATCGGCGCGCCGAAGAAATCCACGCTTACGTCGCTCCCAAAGCCGAACTCGAAAAAATGATCGGCTACACCATGTACCAGGGTGTCCTGGCTCTCGGCAAAATTCCGCGCATGCCATCGCTCGAAGAAGTCCTCGAGGCCAGCCCTCGACCTTACCTTTTTGCGGCCGTCGATGGTTTATCGAATGCGGAGAATCTCGGAGTTCTGGTGCGCAACTGCAGCGCTTTTGGTGTGCAAGCCCTGCTCGTCGGGGAAACTTCGAGCAGTCCTTATTTGCGACGCGCGGTTCGCAGTTCGATGGGGACTGTTTTCGAACTGACTGTGGTCGAGGTTGGCCATCTCGCGGGCACGCTGTCCCGGTTGCGCGAGCGGGGCGTTCGTTCCATCGCCGCCCATCCTCACACCGATCGCCGCACCATCTCGCAAGCCGATTTCAAAGGCGACAGCTGCATTGTCTTCGGGAGCGAAGGCCTCGGCCTTTCCGCGGAAGTGCTGGCGGCTTGCGACGATGCGGTGTTGATCCCGATGCATGCGACGGTCGATTCGTTAAACGTCGGCAGCGCCAGCGCCGTGTTCCTCTACGAAGCCAGGCGCCAGCGGGATCAGATGTGATCCGGCGCAAAAATGCGGTGGAACCGGAATTTTGGAATGAAGAGAAAACCCGCGGGCGCCATTCGCTTTTGCAACAATCCTGGGGCGTGGCTCACTGTGAGGTCTGCGACTCGCAGCGGTTCGGCTGCATCGAGCGCTCGCGATTATGCTGGAGCGTTTGGCTTTCGGGGAGTTGCTGCGGCTCAAAGCCACGATCCGGGCGTTTGTCTTCGGGGTCGCGGGATGTTAAAACAATGCCCGCATGGCCGATTCACAAATGCCATCCACGAAAGGCTCGCAACCGTCGTGGTTCGTGACCACGCGATGGAGCGTGGTGCTGGCCGCGGCAAATCCCGATTCATCCTGCGCGCGCCAGGCGCTCGAAACGCTCTGCCGCACTTATTGGTATCCGCTCTACGCCTTCGTGCGCCGCATGGGCCGCAGCCCCGAGGACGCCGAAGATCTCGTGCAAAGCTTTTTTGCAGCCTGCCTCGAGAAACATTATCTCGCCGTCGCCGATCAATCGCGCGGGCGATTCCGATCCTTCCTGCTCATCGCGCTCAAGCGGTTTCTGGCCAACGAACATGACAAAGTCCGCAGTCTCAAACGCGGCGGCGGCCAGGTGTTGATCGAGCTCGATTCCCTCTCTGCCGAGCAGCGTTACGCGCTGGAACCGGCCGATCGCCTCAGCGCGGATAAACTGTTCGAACGCCGCTGGGCCTTGACGCTGCTCGAACAGGTCGTGGGCCGTCTGCAAGCCGAACAGGACGCCGCCGGGCGCGGTGAAATCTTCGATCACCTGAAGGAATTCCTCACCAGCGGCGGGCGGGGAACGCGTTATGAGGCGGTGGCGCAGCGGCTTGGCCTGAGCGAGAGCGCCATTAAAGTGGCGATCCATCGATTGCGGCAGCGCTATCGTGAATTGCTGATGGAAGAAATCGCCCACACGGTTTCGAATGCCGGGGAAATCGAAGCCGAACGGCGTCATCTGCTCTCAGTGCTTAGCGGCTGATTTGCAGAGATCGGTAACCTTTCGTTTCGCTTTCTTAAGTAGCCGGTGAACCAGAACGGTTCGAATGTGCTTATGAAAACAATTCGACTTTGTCCCGGTTGCGGAAATCCGCTTCCAGCAGATGCCCCTGCTGGGTTGTGTCCGCAATGTTTGCTCAAAAGCGAGAGCCCAACCCTCAACACCGAAGCCAGCAACGCCGCCGCTTCGACCGGCCGGACTCTTCCAATTCCAGGTCAACGGTTCGGTTGCTACCAGATTCTCCGGCTGCTCGGCCAGGGTGGGATGGGAGAGGTTTTCGAAGCCGCCCACATCGAGTCGGAACGCCGCGTGGCCTTGAAAGTCATGAGCCATGCGCTGGGTTCGGATCAGGATCGCAAGCGTTTCCTGCGCGAAGGACGGTTGGCCGCGTCCGTGAATCATCCCAACGTGGTTTACATCCACGGGAGCGAAGAGATCGAGGGCATGCCGGTGATCACGATGGAGTTGGTGCATGGCGGCACGCTCAAGGACCGTCTCAAACGCGAAGGCCCATTACCCGTGAGCGAGGCCGTCGAGATCGCGCTGCAACTGATCGGTGGTTTGGAAGCGGCCCATGAAGCCGGCGTGCTGCACCGGGATATCAAGCCGGGCAACTGTTTCGTTGCCGCTGATGGCACGGTGAAGGTGGGTGATTTCGGTTTGTCCGTCTCGACACTGGCGCGGGGTGAATCGCTTTTGACCGCAACCGGCACGGTCATGGGAACTCCGGCTTACGCTTCGCCGGAGCAATTGCGAGGGGAAGAGCTCGATGTGCGATCGGATATTTATTCCGTGGGAGCGACGCTTTACCATTTGATCACGGGCAAGCCCCCATTTCCCGCGACCGATTTCGTGAAGTTGATCGCCGAGGTGCTGGACAAGCCGGCGACCTCTCCGCAGGCGCTGCGATCGGATTTGCCGGCGGCGTTATCCAAACTGCTTTTGCGTTGTCTGGCCAAGGATCGCAAAGCGCGTTTTCAATCGTATGCGGAATTCCGCGATGCGCTGCTGCCCTTTCGCGAGGCGGAAGCCGTTCCTGCGACTCCGGCGCGGCGTTTTCTGGCCGGGTTGATGGACGATTTCATTGCTTACGGTCCCAGCATGCTCTTTTTGGTTTATCGAAGCTTTGATCCGCTCGATGTTTTTGTGCGCGAGCAGACGCTGCATGCGGCCATGGTCTGGGCGCCATTTTTCCTTTTTAATCTTTCTTATTACGCCGTTGCGGAGGGGCTTTGGGGTGCTGCCATTGGCAAATCGCTTTGCGGAATTCAAGTGGTCGGTCCGACGCGGCAAGCCCCGGGGATTGGCCGGGCGGCCTTGAGGGCGTTGATTTATTTGATGCCATACACATTGCCGTATTTGTTTATTCTTGCGTTCGTGCCGCTGAGCCGGATGCACGGCGCCGGTGCCGAGAACGGCTTTGTCATCACGGATTGGCTGTGGCTCCCGCTCATGGCTTTGTTGTTTGTCACGATGCGCCGGCACAACGGGTATGCAGCGTTGCAAGATCTTGCGAGCGGCACGCGCGTCATCGTGAAGCCTCGCACGCAACCGCGGCCGCGCTTGGGCGGGCTGACTCAGACTCGCGCCGGGTCAACATCGGAATTGCCCAAACCACCGCCCCTGGTTTCAGGGACTGGCGGGGCTGCTTATGAAAAAGTTGGGCCCTATGAAATTCGCGAGTCGCTCTGGAAAACTTCCGGCGAGGAATTGCTGCTGGCATATGACCCGGCCTTGCGCCGCCAAATCTGGATTCATTTGCGCCCGAAAAATGCCACTCCCATTTCTGCCGAGCGCCGCGATCTGAGCCGGCCAGGACGGTTGCGCTGGCTCATGGGCGGACAATCCGAGGCGCACCTTTGGGATGCCTACGATGCGGTCGATGGCCAGCCGCTCCTCGGCAACCGGACGAGAGCGCATCCCTGGAAATCGGTGCGGTTTTGGTTGCTCGATCTGGCGAATGAACTCGGAGCGGCGACAAACCACGCCGGAGTTGCGCCGGTGCTGAGTCTCGATCGCGTCTGGTTGAGTTCCGATGGCCGCGCGTTGCTTCTCGATTTTCCTGCGCCCGGATTGGCCGCTGACTCGACACCGCCTGCAAGCTCGAGGTGGTCGCTGCAATCCATTTCTGACGTGCAGGATTTTCTGAGCCAGATCGCGCGACTGGCGTTGCGTGGGCGCGTGGATGCGGGATCGGATTCACACGGACCGCTGCCCGAACCGGCGCAGGTTTTTCTCACGAGCCTGGCCAAACGCGCCTTTGAAAAAATCGAATTCATCACCGGCAATTTGCATTCATTGAACACGCGGCCGGCGGAAGTGACTCGCCCCTGGCGCGCCGCTTCGCTGGTATTGGTGCCGACGGTTCTGTTGCTCCTGGCCGTGTCCACTGCCGGCATGGTGCGCTTTGAACGGATCCGATTGGATCGCGCCTGGACCGAGGCTTTTCCGGACAAGCCACCTCTGGTGCGGGTGTCAGAATTGTATATGGGCATGTTGGAGCTGAAAAACGAATCGCAGTTGACGGATCGGCAGCTGATTCTCATCCGCATTTACCTCGCGCATCATTTTGGCGATCTCATCACCAATGAGGTGGTCTGGGCGCGGCCGGAATTGAGCCAGGCCTTTCCCAACGAAACGCGAGCATTGCTCAAATCTGCGCTGGCCAATCTCCCGCCCATCACGCCGGAGGACCTCCAAGTAGCGGAGCATTCGATGAAACTCCTGTTGCAGGAGAGCGTTCAGGAGGATGGATTGATGGTGCTTTGGATTGTGGTCGGAGTGGTGGTGGCGTTCGGAGGTTTGTTCGCCTTGTTGGAATTCCTGGCCGCGGTGTGTTTTGGGCAGAGCTTGTTGCTCCGTCTTTTTGGCCTGACGCTCGTCGATGTTGAAGGTCAACCGGCCAAACGGCTGCGCCTTGTCTGGCGTTGGATCGTGTCCTGGGGAGCGGTGGGGTTGCTCGTGTTTATCGCCGCAGGCATGACCTCGTTGGCCGCCGCAATTCAAATGTCGCCCGGTTCGAGCGAGATCGAGTTCGGTGCTGAAGCGAGCGCCTGGATTTGGCTGTTTGGTGGTGGCGCCCTCATCGTGTGGCTCGGCGCTGTCATCCACGCCGTGCTCCACCCGCAACGCAGCTTCGCCGATTACCTCGCTGGCACGTGCATTGTGCCGCGGTGAAAAAAGCGATTGGCAACAAAACATTCCTTGCGGGGAATGAATGCAATTCCGATCGAGAAAAGAAATCGCCTGTTGGGCTCGCAAGAGCCCCCAGCCGTAAAAGGGTCTTCGCCTATTCCTCGGCAAAATCGCGTCCGCGAATTTCGCGGAATTGGCGGCTGCGCACAATCGTTTCCAGAGCGGCGCTGAACCGGTAATCGTGCTTGCGCAATTGCGATTCCATTTCGGCGATGAGCGGTTTGTCGGAAAGCATCACGCCACGCCCCAGGGCGTAGCCGAGCAGCTTGCGGCAAAACTGCCGCACGATCACATCCCGCTTTTGCGTGAGCAGATAACGGCGAAGCCCATCGGCCCCTGCGATGCGCGTGCCGTCGAACACCTCGGCCGCCGTCTCGATCGGACGGCCGGCCAGGTCACGCGTGCGCGCGGCGCCGATGGCATCGAATCCTTCGAGCGCGAACCCATAGCCATCGATGCGTTTGTGGCATCCGGCGCAACGCGGATCGCTGCTGTGTTTCTCGGTCAACTGGCGCACGGTGAGTGTTTCCGTCGCCTCGTCCTGCGGCAATTGCGGAACATCCTTCGGCGGGCGCGGCAGCTTCTCTCCGAGCAACACTTCGGAAACCCAATTGCCCCGCAAGATTGGACTGGTGCGCGATGCGCCGGATTGTTTCGCGAGCACGGCGCTCAGACCGAGCACGCCGCCGCGTCCGAAATTTTTAACGCCATCCACGCGCCGCCAATCTTCGCCCGTCACTCCGGAAATGCCGTAATGTTTCGCCAGCGCTTCGTTCACAAACGTGTGATCGGTATCGAAGAATTCCAGCACCGAGGCATCGCGTTGAAATGCGTCGGTGAAAAACCGGATGGCTTCCTCGTACATCGGCCCGCGCAACGCCGCAAAGCCCGGGAAATGCCGCTCGCTCTTTTCGTCGAGCGATTCGAAATCGTGGATGTGCAGCCAGGCGCAGGCGAATTCCACGGAGAGCCGCCGCACGCGCGGGTCGCGCAGCATCCGCCGAGCTTGCGACACCAGCACGTCGGGTTTGCGCAACCGGCCTTTGGCGGCCATATCGAGAAGTTCTGCACCCGGACTCGAAGACCAGAGGAAAAAACTCAATCGGCTGGCCAGTTCAAAATCTGAAACCGGCGCTGGATTTTTTCCCGGCGGCGCCAGCTCGATCCGGTAAAGAAACGATGGCGAAACGAAGACACGCGCCAGCGTCAGCCGAAAAGCGTCTTCGTGAGAAATTTCCTCGGCGCGCAATTTGCCGTAGAGCGCGAGCAACTCCTCCTTTTCCGACGGCTTGAGCGGACGGCGGTAAGCGCGCGCGGCAAAATCGACGAGCGCTTCCATGTGCTTCGGTTGGGTGTCGAGGAGGAGTTTCCGGAACGCAGCCGCGCGGTCGTAAATCGGCTGGCGCATCGGCTCGAACACTTTCGGATCCGCATCTTGCGTTGCGTACTGCCAGAGCTGTTCGTAAGCGTCCACCAGCGTGAGCGCATCATGACTGACGTAGTGCAGTTCGTCCCACAACCGGTCGAGCTTCGCCCGTTCAGTCTCGTTCAACATCAGTCGGACGAGATGGTGATCCTCGCGGTAAAACAGTGTCAGGGTCACCACTTCATCCACAGGCACAATTTTCACGTAACACAGTGCGGCGGGGAACCACTGGCGGAATTCCTCGAAAGCCGCTTCGATGCGTTTCCGCGCGGCGCTCCCTACATTCGCCACAATGGGAGTGCTGAAGGAGATCTCGCGATTGTTCGAAGTCCAGGCGCCGTTCTTGTTGGTGACTTTCGTTTCCGCGGCCACCAGTCCCGCTGAACCCGCCGGTTTCGTGGTCGTGATCTGCAATTGCACGCTGCCTTCCGCACCCGCCTGCGGATGCAGCACTCCGGTGGTGACGAACTCCGCGCCGTTAACCAAATCCGCAGGCAGGCGGATTTCAATGACCGATGGCGCCTGCGTTCCCAGACTCGCTTCGGCGATGGCGCTGCCATTAGGCAATCTGCCGAAACTTGCCCCATCGAGCGCCCAGGCGTTGGAACCGCCCTCGAGGGGAGCGGCGGGTGTCGCGGCAGTTTGGCCAGGCGTTGAAGAATTCCGAGCCCCGGCGAAGAGCGGTCCACCGAGCGAGGCAAGCTGCCGGTAGAGATCCGCGTCCGCGGCGTTCTTCGCGTCGGGCGGACCGGCCAACAAGAGCGCTTGCACCTGCTCGGCCAGACTTTGTTTCTCGGCGGGAGAAGCGGCCGATTGCCAGCGCGCCAGCAGTGAGCCGGAAGGAATGAGCGGTTCGGAATCCGCGCCGGAAACCGGTTCTGTGTAAAAATGCCAGACGTTCGCGTTCCCGAGGCGATCGCCATGCGGGTTGCCCGCGAGAATGTCTGGCGAGACATCGCGCGTCAC
Organism: Verrucomicrobiota bacterium; assembly: GCA_040754135.1. Classification (GTDB taxonomy): domain Bacteria; phylum Verrucomicrobiota; class Verrucomicrobiia; order Limisphaerales; family SIBE01; genus JBFMDG01. The sequence continues at coordinate 10,157 of JBFMDG010000039.1, read as the reverse complement.
ACTCCACTCGAAATCCGGTCCGCCCGTGCCGTTCAGGCGAAACTCGAGGTCGGTCAGGTCGCAGGCATGATTGCCATCGCGCGGACCGATGAGGAGCGACACGAGATCGCCTTTTTGCACTGAGACATTTTCGATCGGCCCGGCTTTGGCTTTGTTGGCTCCTTGCGCCACGCCTTTGGCGAGGCGTTGGCGCGTCTTGCCCCTGCGCAATTCCAGAAACCATTCGACGCCATTGCCGCACTCCGGATGGGCATGGGTGATTTCTGCTTCGATACGCATGGGGCCGGTGACCGGGCTTTGCCAGCCGATGGCTGCTTTCAATTGCGGCGATGGATGAACGCAAACCCCGTGCGGCTTCATGTTGCCCGGAATGCGCACGGGGTTGCCGGACGAATTAGCCACGATGCTCGGCGTGTCGGGCGAGCCCCAGCCTTTCACGAAATCGTAGCCGGAAACTTTTTCGAGCTGGCCTTTGAAGTAAGCGAGATTGAGTGCCGCGCTCGCACCCATGCCAAGATAATCGAGCCAGGCCGAAAGCGCGTCGGCATCGACCCCATGCTTCTCCGCCAAGGCTGTCACGGAAATCTCCGTCGTCGCCTGGCTGGCTTCCGCGGCGGCGGCAAGGCATTTGGCCGTCGAAGCGAACAAGCGCTGGCGGCGGTCCGTCATATGCGCGATGAAATTTCTGGCGTCGCGCAGCAACAGGTTGGGACGTCCGGGAACGATGAGGCGCGGCTGTTCCCAAACAACGTAATCTTGAGCGTGACCGTCGCCGGCATCATTGGCCACGAGATAGAGAGTGACTTCCTTTGCGTCCGGCGGCGCGGTCAGTTTCAATCGAACTTCCTGTTTTGTGGTGATGGGATTGACCGGTTCGAGCCACGCTTTTGGGCCGCCGGCTTTTCCGATGTGACCGACGCTCGAGAATTTCCAGAGAGCCTTTTGCCATTGAGCGATTTCGTTGACAAGCGAGGGCGTGTCTTCGGGCCGGGCCGTGCGCCAGCGCGCGCGCAACCCGTCGAGCAGCGGCGAGGGCTGGGGGCTGTTGAGGACGGTCCAGAGCGATTGCAAATAACGCGCGTTGAGCCCGTGTTTGGCGGCGGCCTGTTCGAACGCGCTGCCACCGCGGCGCAGCGCTTCGCGTTCAGAAAGTGTGACGGCCAGGTAACGTTCCACCGGCAGGCGGCCTCCTTCATTTGTGTCGAAGACGATGCCTTGCAGGTTCACTTTCTCGGCCCCGCGCGGGTCGGTGTAACGCCGGTAAAGCTGCCGGATTTCCGCCAGGATTTCCTCGGTCAAATCGCGCCGGCTGGTTTTTTCCGAGAACCGAAATCCGTCCGGGAGCAGCACTGCGTGATGGGCGATGGCTTTGCCGGCGTCGAGATATTTCGCGAGCAGCGAAGGGGACATGACAAGCGCGTTGCCGGTGTTCATGAAACCTTCACCCGCTGCGCTATCGGCTGGAAACTCGCGAGCGGGATCGAGCGTTTCAACGCCGGTCAGATCGCGGATGGTGTAAGTGAATTCGGCGTTATTGAGCCGGCGCAGCACGACCGGCCCGGGATCACCGGCGCGGGCTTGCGCGGCGGCATCAAGCGCCCGGTGCACCCAGCCGAGCAAGCGCTCGCGTTCGGCGGCGGTGGGCTGCGGTTTCTCTTTCGGCGGCATTTCCCCAAGCGACAATTGCTCGACCACCTGCTCCCACGGCTTGGGCGTCTTGATCAGTTCCTGAATCGTTTTGAACCGTTCCAGATCGAGATCGCCCTTCTGTTTTTCGGTCGAGTGACAGCCGAGGCAATACTGCTTCACCAGCGGTTTAATCTCTTTGGCGAAATCCCGGTCGAGCGCGCGCCAGGAATTCCGCTCCGCCGCCTCGGGCACCCACACGCACGCGCCGAGCGCAAGGATTCCGGCGAGGTTGATCAGATTTCGAAGGCAGCGCGCGCGCATGAGCTGAGAGTAAAACCGAATTGCTTGGATTTAGGAAAGCACCTTCGCCGGTTACACGAGGATATCGCGGATGACATGTCCATGAACATCGGTCAACCGGCGTTCGATGCCATTGTGATAATAACTGAGCCGTTCATGATCGAGCCCGAGCAGGTGTAACAACGTGGCGTGCAGATCGTAAATCGTGCAGACGTTGTCCACCGCCTTAAAGCCGAGTTCGTCGGTGGCTCCGTAGGTGAAAGGCGCCTTCACACCGGCGCCTGTCAGCCAGACCGTGAACCCATTCGGATTGTGATCGCGCCCGGTGGCGTCCTTCTGAAATGTGGGCATCCGTCCAAATTCGGTTACCCAGGCGACGAGTGTGTCTTCGAGCAACCCGCGTTGCTTCAGGTCGCGCAGGAGCGCCGCGGCCGGCCGGTCGAAGATCAAGGCGTGCATGTCATACTGCTCCTTCAATTTGCGATGGCCGTCCCAGTTGCCGACGCCTTCGCCCATGGCATAGGCGCCGTTGAAGAGCTCGACGAACCGCACGCCGCGTTCGAGGAGCCGTCGCGCCAAAAGGCAATTGCGCGCGAAGCCGCCGCGCACCGGGTGCGGATCATCTGCGCCATAAGCTTTCAATGTGGCCGCGGATTCGCGGGACAAATCGCTGACTTCCGGCACGGACAATTGCATTTTGGCGGCGAGCTCGTAACTGGCAATGCGCGCGGCCAGTTCGAAATCGTCCGGGAATTGTTCCAGATGTCTTTCGTTCAACCGGCGCAGGAGATCGCGCGCAGCCGCATCGGAATTCGGCGATACGCCCTCGGGCCGGGCCAGATTGAGCACCGGTTTCTGCGCATTGAACGCGGTGCCTTGGAAGACGGCCGGCAGAAACGCGTTGTTCCAATTGTTCACTCCGGCTTGCGGCACGCCTCGCGGATCTGGAATGGCCACGAACGCCGGCAAATCCTCCGCTTCCGAGCCGAGCGCGTAACTCACCCAGGAACCAATGCTCGGAAACCCATCCAGAGTAAATCCGGTGCTCATCTGGTTTTCACCCGGCCCGTGCGTGTTGCTCTTCGCCGTCATCGAGTGAATGAAGCAGAGCTCGTCCACCCATTCGTTGAGATGCGGAAAGAGGTTCGAAACCATTTTGCCGCAGCGGCCGCGCGGCGCGAAGTCGTAGAGCGGCCGGGCCAGATTGCCGTTCTCCCCCTGGAACGTGAGGAAATTTTCCTTTTGCCCCGGCATCGCTTTGCCATGCATGCGGATCAATTCCGGTTTGTAATCCCACGAATCCATCTGGCTCACCGCGCCGGACATGAACATGACCAGGACGCGCCGGGCCCGCGGCGCGAAATGAGGCGGACGCGCCGCGAGCGGGTTTTCGGCGCGAATGTCAGGACGGATGGGCGCTGCGGGTTGCGCGAGGAGTTTTTGACCCGCCAGCAAGTGCGTGAGCGCAATCCCGGCAATCCCGCCGCTGGCGCTTTCGAGGAAGCGGCGGCGATTCAACAGTCGGCGGCCGGCAATCGAGATGGGGGATGTCATGGCTTTGATTTCACCTCGTGTGGCGCGAGCTGGAGCCATCGCGGTCTCCGCTCGACCGGGGACGTTCGTTGTGATTCGAGGGCGTAATCATGGGACCTGTACAAATTCGTTGGCGTTGAAGAGCACCCGGCAAACGCTGGTCAACCCATGCTCGCGCGCCAATGCGAGGCTCGCGCGCATTTCCTCTGGCCAGGGTTCGCGCGCGAACGCGCTCCGAAACGCGAGAAGAATCTGGCTCTCGATTTCCGAGCCGGCTTCGCGTTCGAGACGGCGCGCGAAGAGGGCGGCCTGCTGGTTGACGAACGTGCTGTTGAAAAGGTTCAACGCCTGAATCGGCGTCGTCGAACGCGGACGTTTCGGTTGAATTTGGCCCGCATCCGGACAATCGAAAGCGCCAAAGGTGCCGTCCTGCGCCATGCGCACTTTGGTCATGTAAATCATGCGCCGCCAATCCCCCGGACCGAACTCTTCTTTCGGATCATAAACGCGCACGTAATTGTCATTCGGCTTGAACACGCTGAATCCCGGGCCGCCCATGCGCAAATCGAGCGTGCCGGCGACCGCGAGAATGGAATCGCGTATGGCTTCGGCTTCGAGGCGCCGCGCTGGAAATCGCCAGAGGAGTCGGTTTCCCGCATCAATGCTGCGGGCTTTTTTCCATTGCGCCGCCAGCTTTGCCTTTGATTTCCGGGAAAGCGTTGCTTCGTTCGGCGTCTCCTCGAAGGAAAGAGAGCCAGCCTGTTGAAAAGTGCGGGAACTGCAAATAATCCGTTGCATTTCCTTGATGCTCCAGCCGCGCGCAATGAATTCGCTCGCCAGCCAATCGAGCAATTCGGGATGGCTGGGACTCGCGCCATTGCGGCCAAAATCGCTCGGCGTATTCACCAGCCCCTCGCCAAAATGAAAGTGCCAGAGCCGGTTCACCAACACGCGCGCCGTCAGCGGATTTTTCGAATCGGCAATCCACCGGGCCAGCGCAAGGCGCCGCTCCTGTTCGGGGGTGTCCGCCGCCAGGGCCAGCTTCGGCCCGATTTTTTCCAGCCCCGCTGGAGCGACCGGTTCACGCCGCTGCATCGGATCGCCACGGTGCAAACGCCAGGTCATCTCCGGTTTGGCTTCGAATCGTCCCGCATAAACCACCGGCGTGAAATCGAGCTTTCGAATCCGGTCGTTCAAATCTTTATGGCGCGCGAGCAACGATTCCAAACGCGCCCGCTCCGCTCCCGACCAGTCGTCCAGTTCGTAAGCCGGGGCTGCCTTGGCCGCGAGAATGTATTTACGGCGATCGCTCGAAGAGGCCACGAGCTGCCACGCGCCGTCCTCCCGAGCGGCCTCGATTCGGTAACGCATCGGCAGCCGATCGGTGAATTTCTCTTCGCGGTCGCGTGCCCAGACGATTTTGTTGATGGAGAAGGTTTGCGGGAATTCGATTTCAACCCAGCCCTGGCCCGGTTCATTCGAAATCCAGCTCCGGCCATTGCCATAGCGGCCGTCGTTAACATGTTCGAGTTTGTGAATGGCCGAGCCGGGCAACGAACTCGAGGCACTGGCTCGCGCGCCATTGGCCGCGAGCGCGACGTTCCGGGGATTGGCTTCCGCCGTGAAGATTTCCAGCTCATCGATGCACGGTTCGAGGCTTGTGGTTTCGAGGACGGTGAATCGCACGCGCCGGGCCGCCACTGGAACGAACCGTTCCACCGTCAGGCGCGGATGCACCGCGGGCCGGCCCTTGCCTGTGCCGGCGACGCGGCGCCATTTCATTCCTGTTTGATCGCGAACACCGGCTTCGATCAAATATCGCGCCGGCAACCGGTCCGTGTATTCACCTTTGCGATCGCGCGCCCAGACGATGCGATCGATGTGTTCCCGGCGCGGAAAATCGATTTGCACCGAGCCGCGGCCGCGTTCGTTGGACATCCAGCTCCGGCTGTTTCCGTATTGGCCGTCGTGGATGTGTTCGAGTTTGTGATGCTCACTGGTCTGGCTGCCCGAGGCGCTCGCCTTCGCACCCGCGCTCGCCAGTGCAACGTTGCGAGGCGGTTCGCCTACCGCAAATACTTCGAGCTCGTCGATGCACGGCTCGATCAACCCGAGCGCCGGATGCACGTTGGCGTCGTAAATGGAAAATCGAACGGCATCGGCGTCGATCGGCTCAAATTTCTCCTCGTTCAATTTCGGGCTCGGTTCCGGCGTGGCCGTAGCCTGCGGGTTGGCCAGCGGCTCGAAATGCGTGAGCTGCGCTTCCACCGCCGACAACTCGTTCCGCAAAGCGTCGGCCTGCTTTTTTCGTTGCTCGTAATCCGAAGTGCGCAACGGCCGTTCGCCATGACGAACCCCGGCGAACATCGCCTGCATTGCGTAATAATCCGCCTGCGAAATCGGATCGAACTTATGATCGTGGCAGCGCGCGCAACTGATCGTCAGCCCGAGCAATGCCGATCCGGCGCCGAGGACCATGTCATTGAGCTCATCCTGGCGCGCCAGGCGGATGGATTCCTCGTCTCGTCCAATCTGGCCGGGAAGCAGCGCTGCTTTGGCCACAATGAAACCGGTGGCGGCGTCTTCGCCAGTCAGATCGCCGGCGAGTTGATCCTGAATGAACTGCGGATAGGACTTGTCCTCGTTGAACGCTCGAATCACGTAATCGCGGTAAGGCCAGGCGTTATCGCGCGGCGTGTTGACCTCGAAACCGTGCGTCTCGCCAAACGCAATCACATCGAGCCAATGACGCGCCCAGCGTTCGCCATAACGCGGTGAAGCGAGGAGGCGCTCGACGAGCTTTTCATAGGCGCGCGGATCGGGATCGTTGACGAACGCATTCACTTCAGCGGCCGGCGCGGGCAAACCATGCAGATTGAAGTAAAGCCGGCGGATCAGCGTGCGCCGATCGGCGCGGGGCGAGAGCGAGAGCCCTTTTTCGGCGAGCTTCTGCTGGATGAAAGCATCGATCGGATTGGCTGTCGCGCCTGGTTGCGGCGCCCGTTGGACCCGTTTGATTTTGGAACCAGAGGAAGCTTCGGCAAAAGCGGCGGGCACCAGCGGCCGTTCAAGAGGTTGAAACGCCCAGTGTGGTGCGGCTTTGACGGAATCTGCCGATTCCGACCAAGGCGCGCCAGCGTCAATCCAGCGGCGCAACACGTCGATTTCCGGTTGGGCCAGCCGTTCGCCTTTCGGAGGCATGACCAGTTCGGGATTGGTTCCACTGACGTAACCGATCAGCGGGCTCTCCGCGCTGTTTCCGGGGCGAATGGCAATTCCATGAGTATCCCCGCCACGCAGCGCGACCTCTTTCACATCCAGGCGAAAACCGTTCTTCTGCTTCTCAGGGCCGTGGCACGAGAGGCAATGCCGCGCAAAAATCGGCTGAACATCCCGCAGGAAATCGACCGGATCACTCGCCGCCAGACCCGATTCCCGGCTCGCGCTTAAAAGGGCCAACCCCGCTGCCAAAGGGCAGAGCTTGCGCCTGACTGAGCTGAGATCGGGCATGCTTGAAAGCTTAAAACCGCGCGCGGGAGCGTTCAACCAAAATGGCGGCGCGACAGCGCGACGGCGTGAAAGCCTCATGGCTGAGGACTGGCCCTGAGCTCGGAAAACAGAACCGTGCAAACGATTGCTCCAGTCCGTTTTGGAAACTTGCAGCCTTCAAGTTGCCCTCATCCGCCGCGCCATTTGAATGCTGCAATGCTGCAACGCTGCAATGCTGCGATCCCATTGCATTTCCCCAGAAAGTTTTTAGCCTCAGACGAAACCAGCCATCGATATGGATTTGAACACACAACCTCAATTGCCCCAGCGGAAGGACTTTCGCATCGGCATTCTCGGCAGCGGATTCATCGTCAACGATTGCCACCTCGTCGCCTATCGCAAAGCGGGGTTCAATCCCGTCGCCATCGCTTCCCGCACCGTCGATCGCGCTCGAGCCGTGGCGGAGCGGCATGGACTCGCCATAGTTTATGCAAGTTATGAGCAGTTGCTCGACGATCCCACGATCGAAGTGCTCGATATCGCCGTTCCGCCAAACGCGCAGCTCGATCTGATCAAAGCCGCTTGTGCCCGAAAAATCGTCAAAGGCATCCTCGCGCAAAAACCGCTCGGAGTGAGTTACGCCGAGGCCGTGGAAGCCGTGCGCGCGTGCGAGGACGCGGGCATCACCCTGGCCGTGAACCAGAACATGCGCTACGACCCCTCGGTGCGCGCGGCCAAAACGCTGCTCGAAAACGGCACCATCGGCAAACCGGTGCTGGCGACAATTGAAATGCGCGGCATTCCACATTGGATGCCCTGGCAGGCCGAACTCGGCTGGGTCACACTCCGCATCATGTCGATCCATCACCTCGATTGCTTTCGCTTTTGGTTCGGCGATCCGGACGGGATCTTTTGCAGTGTCCGTCCGGATCCACGCACCAAATTCCCGCACGCCGACGGCATCGCCACCTACATTTTGGAATACGACAATCAACTGCGCTGTGTGGGGATCGATGACACCTGGACGGGACCGGCGAAGGAAGGTTGCCCGCCGGACATTTACATTCGATGGCGGATCGAAGGTCTGCATGGATTGGCGATAGGAGACATTGGCTGGTGCAAAGATCCTTACACGACGCCTTCCTTGCTGCGTTACGCCGCCAAAGGCGACACACAATTTCACGAGCCGGCGTTCAGCGAGAGCTGGTTTCCGGACGCGTTCATCGGAACGATGGCGCAATTGCTCGTCGCCCTGGAAACCGACAGCGAACCGGCGATTGGCGGCCGCGAGAATCTGCGCACGATGGCTCTGGTGGAGGCCGCCTACTTGAGCGCCGAAACGAAACGCGTTGTGCGACCTGACGAGGTCGCTGTGACGCACGCAACCGAAATGGCCCGCCGCGAAATTGTCTCTCCAGTTTTAACACCGCGCGCGCAACAGGTGCTGGCTTTCGCGCGCAAGGAAGCGGCCCGTTTCGGACATCAATTTATCGGAACAGAACACCTGCTGTTGGGCCTGCTTCTTCTTGGCCAAGGGGTCGCTTGTAACGTTTTAAACAGGCTCGGCGTGAGGATCGATCTGGTGCGCGCGAAAGTTGCCGAAGCGATTGGACCGTCTGGGGAGCAAAAAGTGCCTAAAATTATTCCTTACACACCGCGTGTGAAAAGGATTTTGGCGATAGCCGAAAAAGAAGCGCATGCCCTGAATCACACGTTCGTCGGCACCGAACACTTGCTGCTCGGTTTGCTGCAGGATAAAGACGGGCTGGCCGCTCGAATCCTCCGCGATTACGGTGTGAAAGCTGGCGAGACGCGCAACGCAATCCTCGAAGAGCTCGATCCAAGTATTCCAGGCGGGAACGAACCACCGGGATAGAGGACCCGCTCAATCATCCCGCCGGAATTCGACCCTGACCGCAGTTCTCCCAGCAAAAGATGATGCGCTCGGGACTGACGACGATCAGCCGCTTTGGAACGTGCGGAGTTTACGTCGCTGCCTCAATGCTGTGGCTCTGGATAGCCGAAGGCATCCGGCCTGACCGCTGGGAGATTGCTGGAACGCTAATCTGCCATCTGGGCAGGGCCGCACAGGTAGTGGCGTGGTGAAACTTCGATGAACGCGGATTCATGCTGATGCTCCAACGGAGCAATAGCCGAACACAGATCTTTGCAACGCCGCTTCGCCATGCTACGCTGTCGCGGCCATGAACGAATTGGAACGCATCACCCTCAATCCAAATCAGTGTGGCGGACGCCCCTGCATTCGCGGCATGCGCATCCGCGTCAAGGACGTGCTCGACATGCTCGCCGGCGGCGCAACCCAAGAGGAAATCCTGGCCGACTTTCCCGACCTTCAGCCGGAGGACATCCGCGCGTCCATCGCCTACGCCTCGCGCTATCTTGACCACGCGGTTCTCGTCCACCCCTGACCATGCGTTTGCTCGTGGACGCGCAACTGCCGCCCGCTCTTGCCGACTGGCTAGGTGTGCATGGCCTTTCCGCCACGCCTGTCCGCCAACTCTGTCTGCGCGATTCAGACGACGGGAGCATTTGGAATTTCGCCGCGTCAGCGCTGGACCGTCGTTACCAAAGACGAAGACTTCGCCGCCCGCTGCATCGGCAATCCCGCCGCCCCCGCCGTCATCTGGCTGCGTATCGGTAACTGCACCAACCGCGTTCTGATGGAGTGGCTCGAACCGTTGCTGCCCGACATCAAGAACCGGCTTGAGCAGGGCGAAAAGCTTATCGAAGTGCGGTGAAGTGAGGTAGTGAGTGTGTCTCGCCTGCTGGCGGGACTCCGCAAGGAAGCAAACCCAGGCGGGAACGAACCACCGGGATAGAGGACCCGCTCAATCATCTCGCCGGAACTCGACCTGACCGCAGTTCTCCCAGCAAAAGATAATGCGCTCGGGACTGACGACGACCAGCCGGCCTGGAACAAAACGCGGATTGCGAAATTCCCGTTCGGCAATTTGTCCTTCGCCTACCCCTGTGGAGAGCTTTGCGCGGAAAGTCACTGCGCCGGCTGGAACGTAATCGTCGCCCGTGACTTTGACAGCTTCGATACGGTCATCCGTCTGGTGGATGCGGATCACCTCGTCGAAATGCCCGGTGTAGTAGCCGATCCATTCGCCGGTCAAATCAATCGTTTCCGTTTCCATTCCCGTTCAATTTAAAAAACCGAGCGCAGCCGTTCAACCTGTCGT
>JBFMDG010000038.1:0-20061 GCA_040754135.1 Verrucomicrobiota bacterium | reverse complement strand
TTTCTCGACCCGAAAAAACTGGTGCAGCCGCCGCAACCGGGCCTGAAATTCGATTTGGTCATTTCCACCGATGCCGCCAGTCTCGAACGGCTCGGGACCGTGGGCGAATGCATTAAGGATCGCAAATCCTTCATCAATATCGACCATCACCAGAGCAACACGCGCTTTGCCGATATCAATTGGGTCTCCGCCCGCGAGCCTTCGAGTGGCGAATTGATCTTTCGATTGCTCAAAGCGGCCAATTGGCCGATTACACCCGCCATAGCAGATTGCCTGTTCACCGCGGTTTCCACTGACACCGGCTCGTTTCAATATCCGACGACGCGCCCGGCGACCTACCATGTGGCTGGCGAATTGGTCAAGCGCGGGGCCAATCTGGCGAAGATTTGCCATGAAGTTTATCAATCGTATCCGCTCTCGCGCGTGCGTTTGTTGAAACATGTTTACAACCATTACCGCCTCACCCACGGGAACCAGATTGCCTATTTCTGGTTGAAGAAAGCCGATTTCGCGCGCACCGGCGCCGATATCGCGGATTCGGAAGGGTTGATCGATCATGTGCGCGCGATCGAGCCGGTGGTGGTCGCTTGTGTATTCGAGGAAATCGAAGCGGAACTCACGCGCATCAGTTTGCGATCGAAAAGCGAGCGCGTGGACGTGAATGAAATAGCCAAACTCTTTGGCGGCGGCGGACACAAAGCAGCCGCCGGAGCGCGCATACCGGGCAGTCCGCTCTCTGTGCAACGCCGCGTTCTGGGAGCCATTAAGAAAGCGCTCAACGCCAGCGCGCGGGCCTGATCCATTGCTCCCGAACCGAAGCGCGATTTGCTTCTGCCATGCAATCTTTTGAACCATTTGATGGCGCGGTGCTGGTCGATAAACCAGCCGGCCCCACCTCCCACGATGTCGTCGAGGCGATTCGCCGGCGCTTCGGCATCAAAAAAGTCGGTCATTGCGGCACGCTCGACCCCAACGCCACGGGATTGCTTATCCTCGTCCTCGGCCGCGCAACCAAGCTCTCCGAAAAACTCATGGCATCGGACAAGGTTTACGAAGGCACGATGAAATTTGGGGAAACGACCAACAGCTACGATGCCGATGGCGAATTGGTGGCCTCGCTTCCTGTGCCGCCGCTCACGCTCGACCAATTGAACGATACCGCCGCCACTTTCATCGGCGATCAAATGCAAATGCCGCCGATGGTTTCGGCAGTAAAAAAGGACGGCGTCCCGCTCTACAAACTCGCGCGCAAAGGAATCGAAGTGGAACGCAAACCGCGCTTCATCCATATCTACCAATTTCGCGTCACCTCCTACCAGGAACCTCTGGCCCAATTCCGCGTCGCTTGCACCAAGGGCACCTATGTCCGCTCCCTCGTCCATGATTTCGGGCAGAAAATCGGCTGCGGCGCTTTCCTCGCCAATCTGCGCCGGCTGGTCTCGGGCCAATTCGACGTGAAGGACGCCATCGAATTTGAGGAGCTGCTGCAAATATCCAGTTCCGCCCTCGAAGAACGCGTGATCCCATTCCTCAAACTTTCCGCCCCCTCCTGATTTCTCGCGCGATGAAGTTGATTCACGCTCCGTCGGAAATTCAGACGCTCGGCCGCAAGGTGTCGGTGGCCATCGGCGTGTTCGACGGCGTGCATCTCGGTCATCAACAGGTGATCCGGCAGGCCTTGGCCGACGCCCATCAGCACGAAGGCATCGCCATCGTCATCACTTTCGACTGTCATCCCAATGCCGTCGTCGCTCCCGCGCATGTGCCGCCGCTGATTTATTCACTGCCGCAAAAATTGCGCGTCATTGCCTCGCTCGGTGTCGAAACGACGTGGCTGATTCATTTTGACCGGCCATTCAGCGAGCAATCGGCGGAGACTTTCATTCGAAATTTGGCGGGTAATTTCGCGCCGGTGCACAGCATCTGTGTCGGCAACGCGTTCACGTTCGGGCACCGCCGTCAGGGCAACGTGGCATTGCTGCGTGAACTTGGGCGGGAATTGCATTTGATTGTGCATGGCCTCGCCGCCGTGTCGCTGGATGGCGAAATCGTGAGCAGCACGCGCATTCGCGAGGCAATCCGCGCCGGAGATCTCGATCTCGCCAGCCAAATGCTCGGGCGCGAATATTCGCTCACGGCCAAAGTCGTCCGCGGTGACGGTCTCGGACGGCAATTAGGTTTTCCAACCGCGAATTTGGATGTGACCGGACTGGTGCTCCCACCCCATGGCGTCTATGCCGCCCATGTCCGGATCGACGGGGCGGTCCATCGCGCGGTGCTGAATATTGGAATCAGGCCCACCGTTGCGCAGCAGAATCCGCAAGTGCGGTTCGAGGTGCACCTTCTCGATTTTGAAGCCGACCTTTACGATCAGGAGATCGAGGTCATCTATGTGGAAAAACTGCGCGATGAGAAAAAGTTTTCCTCACCCGCGGCCCTGCGTGAACAAATCGAGCGCGACATCGCGGCGGCGCGCCAGCTGTTTTGATTGATGCGTGCACGACCCTGCTTTCTGGGGTTGGCTCAATTGAGAGAGATCGCGAACACGTACGCAACTCGGCTGACATTCCGTCAGTAGCTGGCTGATCATCTTTGGGCAGACAAGCGGACCAATGAACAAACAAACCAACAAAGCATCGAGAGATTGACGAGGAAATCCAGATTGCCTAACTCTTATCCGATCTGCCGTGTGGATCGACACGATGAAATTGATGCCCCTATCGTCATCGAGTGACTGGCCGGAGGCAATTTTACTGTTAATTGCCATTGTTTTTCTTGGGTTCGCCGGGCCGCCCGCATTGGGCGTTTTGCTTTACCTGGGATTGGCCTGGAGCTTTTGTGAACGTTGGCAACCGGTTCCTGATGATTTACCCATCGAGAGATTTACTTATTACGCGCGCATCCTGGCCGTTTTCCTCGGGCTTAATGTGAGCGTGTATGTTTTGGCCGGAATCATCAAACGGACCATAGAAATTGTGAGAGTCTGACGATTCTTCAGGGCAATCGATTCCAATCCACTTTGCGAAGTCAGGCCAAAGCTCAAGGTCATTTCAAAGCACTGGTTCGTTCCTGCATCCAGGCGATGTCCGGATTGTTTGGCGACGGCCGGCCTCCCAGACCGCCGCGATAAGTCGGGCGCGGTTTGGTGCGCGGATCGAGCCAGCGCCGGATTTCCGCATGGCCATCGGCAAATGAGAATCCGCACGCGCCATTGTGATAGCTGGCCGGATAATCAATGAACTGCGCCGCGGAACCGGTCGCGTCGCACTTCACCGCCATATCGCTGTTGTTGATGGAATCGGGATGTTCGTCCACCAGCACCCAATGTTTGCTGGGCGGAGGTTTGATCAGATCGGATTCGCGCAAGTACCGCTGATAGGGCGGCGCACCGAGCCACGATCGATAAAACGTAGGGCCGAGGCCGTCGTCGCCCAGGGCCACATTCATGGCCACGCTCCGGACTCTGGGCCAGCGTTGGCCACGAACGACCACACTGCTGCGATCGGCGGGGCATTTGTAAATGCCCGGATTGCGTCCGGCATAAGGAGCGAGCTTGGCGAATTTGGGATCGAGCAGCAGCAGTACGTTGGTGTTGTCGGGATTGCCCGGACTGAAATCGAGCCAGCCGCTGACCCATTGGATGTAAGGAACCAGGACCCCCGCGTTGTCGTCGGTGTAAAACGCCCAAGCCAATTGGAGCTGTTTGAGATTATTCATGCAGGCGATGCCCTGGCCTTTTTGTTTGGCCTTTGCAATCGCCCCAAAAAGCATGCTCGCGAGAATGGCGATGATGGCGATCACCACCAGCAGCTCAATCAGCGTGAAGGCCATTTGAAACAGCGGCCCACGCGTGAACAGTATTCGCGATGGCCCGCAGAATTCCGAACGCAACGGTTCGGCGTTCAAACGCCAGCGTTTCTGGAGAGCAGTCACGCGGTTCATGATGGAAGCGAGGAAAGCCATCATGCCGAATTACAACCGCCCTCGCTGTTGAAGTCAATGCAGCGCACGGCGACGGGCAGGGGTGTTAATGATTGCCATCTTTGCCGCAACGAAATTGCGAGCGGTCGTGGGCAAGAAAAAGACCACTCGGAATCCGAGTGGTCTTGACCGAAAATGAACGAGGAACGCTCAGGCTTTGGCCGGAGCCGCCGCCGCGGGAGCGGTCTTTTTGCTTCCGGCCGCTTTGGCGGCTTGTCGTTTCCGCTTCAGATGTCGTTCACGGCGCTGTCGTTTTTCGATTTTGTTGTATTGCTTGCCCATAAGACTTTACTTTGCGATCACAATTCGTTTGTGTATGCGAACTATGAAGTTTCGCCGGAGCGCGTTCAATATCATTTTGCTGTTGCTCATGCTGCCCGGCATTTTCGGCTGCAAAACCACTGAGGAAAAACGCAAGAGCAAGGAAGCCACGACGCTTCGGTTGCACCTGGAAACGAATGTCGAAGGCGGCGGTCGCGAAACCGGCGTTTCCATCCTGCGGGCCAATCCCATTTTGGTGAACGTGCAGCGCGATCATTTCCTCGATGAAGGAGACGTCGAGCAGGCGTTTGTGGTGCCGGCCCTGGGCGGGTTTGCCATCAAAGTTCAATTCAATCGGCACGGCACGCTCGTACTCGACAATTACACGACTTCCTACAAGGGAAAACGGATTGGCGTATTCAGCCAATTTGGCGATGCCCGCTGGCTGGCGGCGCCGGTGATCAATCAGCGCATTGTCAATGGCCAGTTGGTTTTTACGCCGGATGCATCCTATGAAGAGGCGGAGCGGATTGTGCGTGGCTTGAACAATGTCGCCAAAGAACTGCAAAAGAAATCCAAGTTCTAATCAGCCGTGAAATCGTTCGGCGCCCTTCTATTCACCGGGTTGTTTTGGATGGCAGGTGCGGGAAGCGTTTTCGGGCAGCCGATCCAATTTCCCACAGCCAATCGCGCGCTGCTCGAGCGTGATGGCGGCGAAAAGTTTTTTGTTGGCACGATTGGCAAGCCATGGACCAGCGGCACGTTCGGCTGCGTGCGCACGGGAGGGCAACAAATGCACGAGGGGCTCGACATCCGCTGTGTGCAGCGCGATTCCAACGGCGAGCCGATCGATTCCATTTTTGCCGCCGCCAGCGGCACGGTCGCTTACCTCAACGACAAGGCCGGGCTCTCCAATTATGGCAAATACCTCGTTCTCAAACATCATATCGAAGGTTTGGAAGTCTTCACTCTTTACGCCCACTTGCGTCAGATGGCGCGCGGATTGAAAATCGGCGACACCGTCAAAGCGGGCCAGGTCATCGCGACGATGGGCCGCACGACCAATACGCGCGAGGGCATTTCCAAGGAGCGCGCGCATTTGCATTTTGAAGTGGCGTTGCTCCTGAACGAGCGCTTTCCCGGCTGGTACAAAAAAACTTTTTCCACGCAGCGCAACGATCACCAGCAATGGAACGGATATAATCTGGCCGGGCTCGATCCCGGAGAAATCCTCCGGCGCGGCCACACGGAAAAGCATTTCAGTTTGCTCAAGTATGTGCGCGAACAAACCGAGTTGTGCCGCGTCTGGGTGCGCGACGCGAACTTTGACTGGATCAAGCGTTATCCGATTTTGATCCGCCGCAATGCGGTTGCGGAAAGGGAAGGCGTGGCTGGCTTCGAAGTGGCGCTGAATTACAACGGTGTTCCCTTCCAGATGATTCCTCGTGCCGCCAGCGAAATGAACAGCAAAGCGCGCCTTCAACTGCTCTCGGTTAATGAGGCGGAGGCAGAATGTCATCCTTGCCGCCATCTTGTGACGCGCAAATCAGGCCAGTGGATTCTCGATCACGCGGGCATGCAATTGCTCGAATTGCTGACTTACTGACCCAACCGCTGCCCAGCGCGCGATCCCATCTTCGCGCTTGCGCATCCTCGGCGGCGTCGTTATCTGTCTGCGGCTGAATTATGAACTATCGAATCTCACATCGCGCTTCGGTCCTGTCGCCCTCGTTGACGCTGGCCATTGACGCCAAGGCCAAGCAGATGAAAGCGGAGGGGCAAGACGTGGTGGGATTCGGCGCCGGGGAGCCGGATTTCGACACGCCGCAACATATCAAAGATGCGGCTGTGCAAGCCTTGGCCGCGGGATTTACCAAATACACACCGAGCAGCGGCATTCCGGAATTGCGCGAGGCCATCGCCGGAAAATTCAAGCGGGAGAATCATCTCAGCTACAAGCCGAGCCAGATCATTGTCTCGTGCGGCGGGAAGCATTCCTGTTTCAACGTGATTCTGGCGACCTGTCAGGAGGGCGATGAAGTGATTATTCCGGCCCCCTACTGGCTGAGTTATCCGGAAATGGTCAAGCTGGCCGGGGCCAAACCGGTGATTCTGCAAACCAGCGATCGCACGGAATTCAAAGTCACGCCCGAACAACTGCGTGCTGCCATCACACCGGCAACGCGGCTTTTCATTCTGAATTCACCGAGCAACCCGACGGGCACTGTTTATACGCCGGAGGAAATCAAGGCGCTCGGCGACCTTTGCGTTGAAAAGGGCGTGCTCATCATGAGCGACGAAATTTACGAGCACCTTCTCTACGACGGCGCTGTTCACAAAAGCGTGGCCAGCTTCAGTCAGGCGCATTATGACCACACCATTCTGGTGCACGGCTTTGCCAAAGCGTGGTCGATGACCGGCTGGCGCCTCGGCTTTTTGGCGGCGCCTGAACCGATCGCCAAGGCCATCGATGCCGTCCAAAGTCACAGCACGAGCAATCCCACGAGCTTCGCCCAAAAAGGCGCCGTCGCCGCTCTTACGGGTCCGCAGGATCACCTTCCAAAATGGCTGGCCGAATATTCTCGCCGGCGCAGTTACGCGCACCAAAAACTGAATGGCATCCCCGGCATCAGTTGCGTCAATGCCAAGGGCGCATTTTACCTGTTCCCGAACATTTCCGGTACCGGGTTGAAATCGACGGAATTCTGTGCGCGCTTGCTCGAGCAGGAAAAAGTCGCGGCCGTTCCGGGGATCGCCTTTGGAGCGGATGATTACATTCGGATCAGTTACGCCACGAGCATGGCGAACATCGAGAAGGGGCTCGATCGCGTGGACCGGTTTTGCCGGGGATTGTAGGCGAACTGGCGCCGGGTTGCTTTGGGATGACGCGCAGCAGCATTTGAATTAGGGGGGAGATTTCGCGCGAGTGGTCACTCAGCAGTCCAGAGGGGAAATCCATTTTGCGTCTTTTTTCTAGCGGCTTGATTCCTGCTAAATTGTGCGCCACCTTTTCGCCTTCGTCTTTTGCGTTGGCGAAAATTTTAGTGTGTTGAATGTGCCGAATTTGAACTTGTGCCCCACAATTCTGGTTTGCATCCCCTAAGCGTCCGGCTTTTGCTGAGCGTTGTTTGTTTGATCCTCCTCGTTGGCAGCGGATCGGGCCACTCGCACGCTGCAATGCTCATCAACGAAATTATGTATCATCCCCTGGTGGAAACGAACCGGGAGGAATACATCGAACTGCATAACTTCGGGACAGAGGCCATTGACCTCGCCGGCTGGCGGTTCACCAGCGGTATCCGATTCACGTTCACCAACTCCACGATTATTCCCGCCGGTGGATTCCTCGTCGTCGCTCAAGATACCAACGTGTTTCAGGCGAAATATCCAAACGTGACGAATCTGGTCGGCAATTGGGAAGGCATTCTCAGCAACAGCGGCCAGCGCATTCAACTCGTCGATGCCTCGGGAGAAACCGTCGATTCCATCCGCTACACCGATGATGGCACTTGGGCGCGGCGTGAAAAAGGTGCGATTGATTACGGGCATCGCGGTTGGGAATGGATGACGGAAGCGGATGGCGGCGGCAAGTCGATCGAGCTGTTGAATCCCGCGTTGCCGAATGAATATGGCCAAAACTGGAATGCCAGCGCCGTTACCAACGGAACGCCCGGCCGGGCAAATTCCATTCTGACCAACAACATCGCGCCTCTGATTCTCGATGCGGCGCATTTTCCCATCCTCCCAAAATCCACCAACTCGGTGGCGGTCACCGCACGCGTTCTTGATGAGCTGAAGACTGGTTTGAGTGTCGTGGTTTATCATCGGTTGGACGGAGCGGCCAGTTTCGTGGCCGCGACCATGCTCGATGACGGACAGCATGGCGACGGGGCCGCTGGCGATGGCGTTTATGGATCGATTTTGCCGCCGCAAACCAACGACGCCATTGTGGAATTTTATTTCGAAGCTCGCGACGCGGCCGGGAACAGCCGAACTTTTCCCGCGCCTGTCTGGATCGATGGCGTGCCTTCGCAATCGGCCAATTTGCTGTATCAGGTGGACGACTCGATTTATGCCGGCATGCAGCCGCTCTACAAGTTGATCGTGACCACGAATGAGCTCGCTGTATTGCGCCAGATCAATCGCAATTCACCGGCGGCGCCAAATCAGACGGGCGATCAAACACGCAGCCACGCCGAAATGAACGCTACGTTAATTAGCATCGACAGCACCGGCACGGCCTTGCGTTATAACGTGGCCGTGCGCAACCGCGGCAATGGCAGCCGCACGGCGCAACCGCAAAGTTATCGAGTCAATTTCCTGAATGAACAATCCTGGAAGGACGTTCAGGCGATCAATCTCAACTCCCAGAATCCGCATGCCCAATTGTTCGGCAGCGCCATCTATCGCCGGTCTGGCATTCCCACACAACAGGCGCGCCCGGTGCAGGTGCGCGTCAATAATGCCAATCTCGCCAGCAGCAGTGCGCCCTCTTACGGCTTCTATGTTTGCAACGAAGTTCTGAACAGCGAATTTGCCGCCCGCCATTTCCGGCTCGACAGTTCCGGAAATATTTATCGCGGCATCCGCATTCGAAATCCTGGCGCCGATCTCCATTACGAAGGAGAAGATCCCGCTCCATATCGCATCAACTATTTCAAAAACAGCAACGTGTCACTCGATGACTGGTCGGATCTGATCGAACTGACGCGCGTTCTGGACAAGGCGAGCGACGCCGATTACCTGGCAGAGGTGCAGCGGGTTTTGAACGTGGAGGAGTGGATGCTCTTTTTCGCGTTGGAAACGATCGCGGACAATCGCGAAACCAATCTCGCCAACGGCAACAACGGAAGCGGCGCCGGCGATGATTACTTCATGTACCGCGGAACGGTGGATCGGCGCTTCCAACTGATGCCCTACGATCTCGACACGATTTTTAATGAAGGCAATACCCGCGGTAACATCACCGATGGGTTGTTCCGCATGATGACGGTGCCGGTCTTGAATCGGTTTTTCCGGCAGCCGGAATTTGCCCGCGTTTACTATCGCCTCCTCAGGCAATTGCTCGAGACCACAGTTTCTCCGCCGCAATTCAACGCGCTGGCGGATCAACTTCTGACCGGTCTCGTTCCGCCGGCCAATATCGACAATATGAAATCCTTCGCGGCAGCACGGCGCGAATTTATTTTGTCCCAAATCCCAATGCAGGTCACCGTCACGAACGACCTCGCGCAGTCGAATGGCTATTACTTCACTGTGTCGCCGATCATCGCCTTGCGCGGGCGCGCTCCTGCAATCGACACTCATTCAATGCTTGTGAATGGGCAGCCGGCCGTGTGGTCGGCGTGGGAAGCGCGCTGGACCAATAATGCAGTGACCTTGCAGCCCGGGTTGAACCGCGTTCTCGTTCAATCCATCGGCGCCCATGGCCGGGAAGTGGGCCGCGCGACCGTCGATGTTTGGTACGATGACGGTTCCATGGAAACCGTGAGTGGAACCATTTCAGGCGCGGTGAATTGGAGCGCGGCCAACGGCCCATACTTTGTTGCTTCAAATCTGACGGTGGCCTCGGGCGCCACACTCACCATCGAGCCCGGCGCGTCGGTCTATCTGGGAAACGGTGTGAATCTGACTGTTGAAAACGGCGGGCAATTGCTGGCCGAAGGCACCGCGACCGCGCCGATTCGATTGACTCGTCCACCGGGCGCCACCACGACCTGGGGAGGCATCACCATCAATGGCGCGGTCGGTTCTCCCGAAACGCGGATTGCGCATGCGCACATCGAGTTCAACAGTTCCGTCGCCATTCATTCGGAAGGGGGCACTTTGTTTCTCGATCATGTGACTTTCGGGTCCACCGAGGACCAATACCTCTCGCTGGACGATTCTTCCTTCGTGGTGAGCCATTGCGTGTTTCCTACGGCCACGGCCGCTTTTGAACTCGTGCATGGCAGCGGCGGCATCAAAACCGGCGGCCGAGGCATTTTCATCCGAAACCTTTTTGGCGTGCCCATCGGCTACAATGACGTAGTCGATTTTACGGGCGGCAATCGCCCGGGACCGATCGTGCAGTTCATCAACAATGTGTTCCTCGGTGCGACGGATGACATTCTGGATCTCGATGGCACCGACGCCTGGGTGGAAGGAAACATTTTTCTCCACGTGCATCGCAACGGTTCTCCGGATTCAGCCAGCGCGGTGAGCGGAGGTGACAGCGGCTCGACCACGTCCGAGATCACGGTCATCGGCAATTTGTTTTATGACTGCGACCATGCAGCCACTGCCAAGCAAGGAAATTTCTATACGCTCCTCAATAACACGATTGTCCGGCAAACCCGGCAGGGCGGCGTCGATCCAGAGGCCGCGGTGATTAATTTCAATGACGAAGGCGCGACGGAAGGCGCGGGAATGTACCTGGAGGGCAATATCATTTTCGACGCGGAGCAGCTCACCCGGAATCTCGTTGCGGCTCGCGTGACCTTTACGAAAAACCTGATGCCTTTCCCCTGGAGCGGCCCGGGTGGCGGAAATTTTTCCGGTGATCCGAAGTTCAAATACGTTCCGCGTTTCGAAGAAACGTTCTTCACCACGTTTGATGGGGCGCAAATCCTGCGCGAATGGTTCAGCCTGCAACCCAGTTCACCGGCGCGCGCTTCTGGCCTGAACGGCGCCGATCGGGGCGGAGTGGTTCCGCTCGGGGCCACGATTGCGGGTGAACCGTCCGAAGTCACAAATGCAAGCACCGCCACGCTCACGGTCGGTTCCGTGCGAAGTGGAAATGGCATTGCCACCGCCGGATGGCCGGCCGGATCCGGCTACACTCATTATCAATGGCGTCTGAACGATGGACCCTGGAGTAGCGAGACGCCGATCGCGACGCCGATTTCAATGACGGGCTTGGAGCCTGGACTCCAGCAAGTGGAAGTCGTGGGGCGGCGCGATTCCGGATTTTACCAGAATAACTTCATCTTTGGATTGGATGCCTTGGTCACGAAAGCGAAGCCTTGGCGTGTGGATCCCAACTATGTGCCGCCGCCACTATTGCCTTCGATTCGCATCAATGAAGTCCTCGCTCGCAATGTGAACGCGGTTCCGAATGGCAACAGTTTTCCCGATATCGTCGAATTGCATAACTCAGGCTCGGCCGCCATCGATCTGAGCGGGATGAGTATGAGCGATGATCGCAGCGAACCGCGAAAATTTGTCTTCCCACCGGGCACGCGCCTGGATGCCGGCGGCTACCTTGTGCTTTTTGCGGACAATGAATTTCAAACTCCGGGGATTCATTTGGGCTTTTCGCTCAAGGTCAATGGGGATCAAGTTTTTCTCTTCGACGTGCCGGAGAAGGGGAGTCGCTTGATCGACTCGGTCGAGTTCGGATTGCAATTGCCCGATTTCTCGGTCGGGCGTTTGGGTGGCGGCATGTGGAGCCTCACTCAACCAACACTCGGTTCGAGGAATATCGCCGCCGCAATGGGCTCGATCCGCAATCTGCGGTTGAACGAGTGGCTCACGTTTGCCAGCGCGCAGGACGACTTTATCGAGATCTTCAATCCGGAACCGCTCCCGGTCGAGTTGAGCGGCCTTTATCTTTCCGATAATCCGGCAGGCGCGCCGGCGCGGCACGAAATTGCCCCGCTCAGCTTCGTGCCCGCGCTTGGGTTCGTCACTTTCCTGGCGGATGATCGGGAACAGGACGGGCCGGAGCACCTCAATTTCAACCTCGCTGCCGAGGAAGGAATGATTGGATTACTCGATGCGAACTTGACGCCGATTGACCTCATCGTTTACGGACCGCAGCGCCTCGATCATTCCGAAGGACGTTCTCCCAATGGGCATGCGCACATCACCTTTTTCCCGCAACCAACTCCGGGCGGCGGGAATCCGGGATCGCTTCCCGGGGAAATCATCACCACGACCACCTGGAATCTGCTCACGCTGACCAACACCTGGAAGTTTGACTTGTCGGGCGATGCCGGGGCGACCTGGATGAAAACGAATTACAACGACGCCTCGTGGCCTGACGGCGCCGCGTTGTTTTACGTTGAAGACAGTGATTTGCCCGCACCAACGAATACTTTGCTCAAGCTGACCAACAGTTCCGGGGCGCGGCTCATTACTTATTATTTCCGCACGCCTTTCAATTTCAGCACCAACCCCGCAGGGATTAAACTGCGAGCGCGAACGGTGATCGACGATGGCATGGTGATTTATCTGAATGGATTCGAAGCGTTCCGGCTGGGAATGCCTTCCGACACCATTTCGGCCAGCACGCGCGCGAACCGGACGGTCGATGACGCCGAATTGGAAGGGCCTTTCGAAATCGCCCATACCAACCTCGTTGAAGGCCAGAACCTCCTCGCCGTCGAAGTGCATCAATCGAGTTCGAGCAGTTCCGATGTTGCGTTCGGGTTGAGTCTCGATGCCACCCTCACGGTCACGAATCGGATTATCGAAACCAATCTCGTGGTTTTAAATGAAGTGCTGGCCAACAATTTCTCGATCACAAATCAAGCTGGCAAAACGGTCGATTGGATCGAGCTCTTCAATCCGACTGATACCGAAACCGATCTCAGCGATCTGAGCCTCAGCAATGATACGGCAACTCCGCGCCAATGGGTCTTTCCGGCTGGCAGCAAAATTCCGGCGCACGGTTACTTGCTCATTTATTGCGACAACGATGCGCCCGCTTCCGCGATCAATACCGGTTTCAACCTGAACGCGACCGGGGCGGGTGTTTTCCTCTTCGATAAACCGGTGCGCGGTGGCGGATTGCTCCAGTCGGTCACGTTTGGTCCGCAAGCGGCCGATTTCTCCATCGGACGAAACCCGAACGGAGATGCCGTCCGCGCCTGGACGTTGAACCTGCCCACACCCGGGGCCGAAAACCTTGAGGCAACACTCGGCAGCACGGCCAACATTCGTTTCAATGAATGGATGGCCAATCCGACTTCCGGAGACGATTGGTTCGAGTTATTCAATCCGGAATTGCAGCCGGTCGAGCTCAGCGGCCTTTTTCTCACTGACGACCTCAATCGCAAACTCCAGCACGAAATCCCGCCGCTCAGTTTCATCGGCGTTGGACCGAACGCTTATTTGAAGTTCATCGCCGATGGCAATGTCAACAAAGGCGCGGACCATGTCCGGTTCAAACTCTCCGCTGAGGGGGAATCGCTGGGATTGCATCACGCCAGCGGTTACGCCATTGACGCGGTGAGTTTCGGACAGCAATTCGCGAATGCCTCCCAAGGACGGCTGCCCGATGGCACGCCCAATATCGTCATCTTCACCGCCACACCGACTCCGGGGAACAGCAACTTTCTTCCGATCTTCAACGTGATCATCAATGAGGTGCTCACGCATACCGATCCGCCTCTCGAAGATGCGATCGAACTGTACAATCCCTCGACCGTTGCGGTGAATATCGGCGGCTGGTTCTTGAGCAACTCACGCGATCAACTGCGGAAATTTCGCATTCCCGATCACACGCTGATTCCAGCCGGGGGCTTCAAAGTATTTTACGAAGCCGATTTCAATGCCAACCCCGGCGATCCGCTGAGCTTTACCTTGAATGCCGCTCGCGGCGATGAAGTCAACGTTTCCGCCACCGATGCCAATGGCAATCTGACCGGCTACCGCGCGTTCCTGAAATTTGGCCCGGCCGAGAACGGCGTTTCCATTGGGCGATTGGCCACAAGCATGGGCGCCGAATATGCCGCTCTGAGCCGCCGGACCTTTGGCATGGATAACCCCGCGTCGCTCGAGGAATTCCGATCGGGTAAAGGCCTGCCCAACGCGGGCCCGCGCATGTCGCCGGTCATCATCAACGAAATCCTGTATCACCCCGTC
The DNA here is from genome assembly GCA_040754135.1 of Verrucomicrobiota bacterium. Taxonomy (GTDB): domain Bacteria; phylum Verrucomicrobiota; class Verrucomicrobiia; order Limisphaerales; family SIBE01; genus JBFMDG01. The sequence continues at coordinate 5,970 of JBFMDG010000038.1, read as the reverse complement.
ACGATTGAAGGAACGAACGTCACCGAAAATCCGGATGAAGAGTTCATCGAACTTCACAATCCGACCTTGAATTATCAACCGCTCTTTGACTTCGATCATCCGACCAACCATTGGCGCGTGCGCGACGCCATTGATTTTGTTTTTCCGCCCGATGTCATGATGCCGCCGGGAAGCTATCTCGTTCTGGTCGGTTTCAATCCGGCATCGAACCTCTCGGCGCTGGCCAATTTCCGCAATAAGTATGGCGTGAGCGCATCGGTTCCGATTTATGGGCCCTTTTCGGGCCGGCTCGACAACAGCGGTGAACCGGTGGAATTGCTCAAGCCGGACGCGCCGCAATTGCCTCCGCGCCCCGATGCCGGTCTGGTGCCTTACGTGATGCAGGATCGTGTCGCCTACCTCAATCAACTGCCGTGGCCAACGAACGCGAACGGGACTGGCTCCTCTTTGCAGCGCATCGGCCCGCGCGAATACGGCAATGAGCCGGCCAATTGGAAAGCTGCCGCGCCCACTCCGGGCCGCGCCAATGCGGGCGCGCCGGACGGCGATACCGATGGCGATGGGATGCCCGACGCATGGGAAACGCAGTATGGGTTCGATATTCGATCCGGCAATGATGCGCTGCTCGACAGTGATGCCGATGGGCTGACCAATCTGGCAGAATTTCGCAGCGGGACGAATCCGCGCGATGCCGCCAGCGCGTTGCGATTGAATTCTTCGACGGGCGAAGCGGGCATGGTTCAAATCAGTTTCGAGGCGCTGGCTGGCCGCAGTTACACCATTCAATTCCGGCCGGCGCTCGCCGATGGCGGCGACTGGCAAACGCTGGCAAGTTTTCCCGCGCTCGGCTCGAATCGCACCGAGCGCGTCGCCGATGCGCCGCTCTCGGGTCGCACGCGATTTTATCGGCTGGTGACGCCGGCGGTGCCATGAACCGCATCTTGCGCCAGTTTGCCGGATGGGTTCTGCTGACGGCGGCGTTTTGCCAGACGCGAGCAATGGCCGGTGAGTTCACCGTCACCCTCGGCGATCCGCTCGCGCCACCTCCGCAATTAGTAAGGCACGGGGACGACTGGCGTTTCTTCAAGGGCCGATCTGAACCTCAATCCAATTGGCAAACAGTTTCTGACGCCGAATTGAGCAACGCGTGGGACTCTGGTCCCGGCGGATTGGGCTATGGCGATGATGACGATGCGACTGTGCTTTCGGACATGCCGGATAATTTTTCGAGCTTGTACGTCAGAAAAACATTCCTGCTCCTCACTGCCGCTCCGGCAGCGGCCGAACTCAAATTAACCGTCGATTTCGACGATGGATTTGTGGCCTGGCTCGATGGCGTGGAAATCATGCGCATCAATGCCCCTGGCAGTTCTGAACAACACGTCCCTTTCGATGCCACCGCGACCGGAGCGCATGAAGCATCGGCCGGCGAGAATGGAAATCCGCCGGTCATATTCAATCTTGGCGCGGTTGGAAATCGACTGGGGCCAGGGCCGCATGTGCTGGCCATTCAGGGGTTGAACCAGGCAACGAACAGCAGCGACTTTTCACTCATCGCGGATCTCAGTTTAAGTGGTGAAGGCATCGACGAGAATGGAATGTACACACGGGTGACCACGCATCGAGTGCGACTTTCCGGATTCGCCACTTTGGAAGGCTCAGCCAATGTGACATGGAACAGTGCGATCGCGCCCGTCGATCCGTTGACAGGCCGTTGGGATTTGGATCTCGAACTGGCGCCGGGAATGAACCGTATCGAATTGGCGCTTCGCGACCGCCTCGGTCACGTGCTGGCGCGCCGCCAGCGCGACCTCATCTTTCAACAAACACTGTCAAAGTTTGGCGACGTGCTGCCTTCCGTCACCGATTGGTCACCAGCGCTCGGCCTCATTCAAGTGACGAATCGGTTGATCGTGCCGGCGGAGGGGCATTTGAACATTGCGCCCGGAACGGTGGTGTTGTTCGAGCAGGGCGCCGGTTTGGCTGCGACGAACGCCGTTTTGGAAATTTTGGGATCGAAACAACAGCCAATCTTTCTTCTTCCAGTCGAGGGAGCGGCCACTTGGCGCGGGATCGATTTGCAAGGCGCCAATGCCCGTTTCACGATGCAATCGGCCGAAGCCGCCGGCGCCGCCATCCGGTTGTCCAACGGCGTGAAAGTCCTGTTGGATCACGCGACCGTTCGGGATTACCTCGTGAATGAGCCGTTGGTGCTGACCGCTTCCGCTGGCGAGGTGCTCGTGCGACACTCGCAATTCCGGAACTATTACGAAACTCTCTGGCGCTTCGGCAAAATCGTCATCGAAGATTCGTTGTTCGAAAATTTTCTCAGCGATAACAGCGATGGCATTGATTATGACGGCGCTTTGCCGGGATCGGTCATTCGCCGATGCACCATTCGGAACGGGATGCAGACGAACACGGATGCCATCGACCTGGGCTCCGGCTCGATGGAGACGCTGGTGGAGGATTGTTACCTTGCCCATTGCACCGACAAGGGAGTTTCCATCGGCGAGGATTCGTTCGGAATCACGGTTCGCAATTGTTTGATTCGCAATGTGGGCATCGGCGTCGAGGTGAAGGACAGCTGCACGGCCAGTGTCATGCAGAATACGATTGTCGAATCGGATTTGGGATTCCGATTGCGCATCAAGACTGGCACGCAAGGCGGCCATATTACCAATGCGTTTAACAATATTCTGTGGGATAACACGACGGCGATTGTCCGGCTCGATGACTCGACCATTGTCATCGATCACAGCGCGATCGAGGGCGGTTGGGAAGGGGAGGGGAATGTGAATTCCAATCCGCAATTCGTAAATGCAGCGCGGGGAGATTTCCGGCTGGCGCCAACCTCACCATTGGCCAGCGCCGGACGCAATGGCTCATCCATGGGCGTGCAATTCCCGGTCGGGACCGATCTGCTCGATTCGGATCACGATGGAATGCCGGATTCATGGGAAATGACTTTTGGGTTGGATCTTTTGAATGATTTGGATGCCGACCTTGACGTGGACAATGACGGTATGAGCAACAAACTCGAATCATTGGCCGGCACCAATCCGCTCCTGGCCGAGAGCGCTTTGAAATTGGAAGCTACCGAGGTGACCGAGGCGGAAGTTCTCATCACATTTCGCGGTATCGCGAGGCGCAGTTATCGCGTGGAATCGGCCGTGGATTTGGCCAAATCAAACTGGATAGTGGTCAGCGAAGTTCCCATGCAGACCATGTCTGAAGTTGTGCGAGTTGTGGTTTCGCGAGGGACCGATTCCAACGCCCATGCGTTTTATCGCCTGGTTTGTTTTGGCGACCGCTAAAACTCATGTCCAATCGCGATGGAATTTCGTAAATGCATTCGAGACCAGTTTTAGTCCGGATTAGTTTTTGCGGTTTTGCTCTCCGTTTGCTAATGTCTCGCACCGTTCACCTCTTGTTCAACCGCAAGGCAGGGTGAAGGAATCAACCAGCTTTAATCATGATGAATGTGTGTTGTTCTGGCAGAGTGGCTGTCGGTTTCCTGCTCTGCTCTTTTCTTTGCTTCGAAGTTTCGAGTCAGGTCGTCATCTCCGAGTTCATGGCCAACAACGTGCGGACGATTATCGACCAGGACCGGGAGTATTCCGATTGGATCGAGATCTACAATACCAGCGCGCAGCCGGTGAACATGGACGGCTGGTACTTGACCGATACCGCAAACAATTTGAAACGCTGGAAATTTCCTTCCACCAATTTGCTCGGCAATGCCCACATGCTCATCTTCGCTTCGGGCAAGGACCGCGCCGTCGCCGGGCGTGAACTTCATTCAAACTTCAGCTTATCCGCAGACGGGGAGTATCTCGCTTTGGTCCGGCCCGATGGCCAGGTGGCGTTTCATTTCGCACCGTCTTACCCGCGCCAAACGAGCGATGTTTCCTATGGATTCTTTGCCGATGATCTGGCCACACGGCTCGTCACGGCCGGCGGTTCGGCGCATTTTCTCGTTCCTTCCAGTGATCTCGGCGCCAATTGGAGGTCGCCCGAGTATGATGTGACCTCCTGGTTAAGCGGCCCGACAGGACTCGGCTTTGGTTCGAGTTACGCCGATTTCATCGGCACCGATGTCGGCCCGCAATTGGCGGGTGTGAATGCCTCGATTTATCTGCGTTCGCTTTTCAATTTCTCCACTGCCAGCCTGCCCGCGATTCAAGCCTTGTCGTTGCGCATGCGCTACGACGATGGATTTGTCGCGTATCTCAACGGACAGGAAGTCGCTCGCCGCAACGCCCCCGCCGTTCTCAGCTGGAATTCCGCTGCCACGGAAGCGCACGGGCAAAAAACTTCGGCGACCCTCGCGGTGAACTTTGATGACGCCAATTCCGGTTACACCCTCACCCAATATGGAACCGATCCGGCCCCGGTTGTTTTGGAGGCGGACGCGGGTTCGACCGGGCGATTTCTGCGTCTCATCGCAGACGGTGCGGGCAATCAGCTCAACAGCATTGCCTTTGACCAGGTGGCGCCCGGCCTCTTTCCGACGATTGTGGCGCAATTCGATTTCCGTTGCGCCAGCGAAGACGATCCTGCGGATGGTTTTGCCTTCTTGATTATTCCGACCACTGCGCACGGAACTCAGGGGGCGGGCGTCAACCTCACTTCCTTTGGCGCGATCGAAGAGCCGAACATTCCCGGCGTCTTCGCGGTGGGTTTCGATCTTTACCCTCACGCCACGCAAAACGATGTTTCCGTCCATTGGAATACCACGGAGCTGACCAACGTGGTGATGGCTCTGGGAGAAATCGATCTGGCAGCCAAAACGTTTCACCGCGCGCGCGTCCGGTTGCATCAGGTCAGCGGAGGATCGCAAGTCACTGTGGACATTACCGCCAATCCGGACACGCCTTCGAGTGTCACCTTCACGCCGATCCTGAATTTCTTTGTCCCGGGATTGAACGCTTACGATTGCCGAATTCAATTTGGCGGCCGCACGGGTGGATTGAACATGAGCACCGATCTGGACAACATCGAAGTGCAATTCATTCCGGAAGATGGCGGCATGCCATTCGAGGAGATTGACCTGACGAGCCATCTTTCCAAACTGCAAAACGGCGGCAATGTGTTGGCGATTCAGGCATTGAATTTGAGCGCCAACGATCCCGATTTTCTCATCACTCCCGAATTGCAGATTCGTGAAACCCCCGCGCCTATGGAGCGCGCTTTGTTTTTTGGCACCGCCACGCCCGGAACCGCGAACGAGCTGGCCGGACTGGTCCAGGCGCCGCGTCCAGTCTTTTCCATGCCGGACAGTCTGGTGACGAATTCCTTCTCGCTGGAGCTCACGGGTCCTGCGGGCGCAACGATTCGTTATACGATGAACGGCGCGGAGCCGAGCGCTTCGAGTCCGCTCTATTCCACACCGCTGGTCATTTCCCAAACCGTTCTCGTTCGCGCCAAGGTTTTCCTGCCCGGGTTTGCTCCCAGTGAAACGGTGGCCCGCACTTACACTTTTCTCGGAAATGACGTCGTGAATTTCAGTTCCAACCTTCCGCTCGTTGTCATCAATCCCTTTGGTCGCGCCATTGTCGCGGACGTGGATGTGCCCGCCTATTTGCGCGTCATCGATGGCGGGGAGCGCACGCGTTTGACGGACAAGCCGGAGTTTTTGGGGCGGGGGGCGATCGAGGTTCGCGGTTCCAGCTCGACGCAATTTCCGAAGCAATCTTTCGGCGTCGAACTCCAGGACGAACGCAACACCGATATGTCAGCGTCGCTTCTGGGCCTGCCGCGCGAATCCGATTGGGTGTTGTATGCGCCTTACACGGAGAAAACGATGATCCGCGATTGGCTGGCTTACGAATTGAGCCGTGACATGGGCCAATACTCGCCGCGCACGCGCTACTTCGAATGCTTCGTCAATCGTGGCGATGGCCGTCTGACCATGGCGGATTACCAAGGCGTTTATGTGCTCGTCGAAAAAATCAAAATCGGTGCGAA
>JBFMDG010000037.1:0-20078 GCA_040754135.1 Verrucomicrobiota bacterium | reverse complement strand
CGTAAAAAAACCGCTGGGGCCAAAAGGAAATCGGCGCGGCAATTTCATGCGCGAGGATGAGTTGGCGGCGCCCGGCGCGGCGCAGTTGCTCGAGCACGCCCGCCAATGCGAAATTCACCCCGCCGCGCCCATACATGTGCGGCACGTATTGCCACACAATCGGACCTTCCGGCGCGCAAGCCATAATGCCCGACACCAACTCCCGCGCGTCATTCCACTGTTTAATGTTGGCGTGAACAGGACAAATTGCCGGCGAATAATTCCGCTGCGAAGTCACCACCTGCACCGCCGTTTGCGGCGCCAGGTTTTCTGCGAGCCGCAATGTGTGATCGGCGACACCTCCACGCGTCGGCGGGAAATGCGGCGACACAATCGTCAGAACCGGTGGCATGATTTGGATTCAATGCCGGAAATGCCGCAGACCGGTAAACACCATGGCCAAATCCCGAGCGTCCGCGGCTGCGATCACTTCGGCGTCGCGCACCGATCCGCCCGGTTGAATCGCCGCCGTTGCCCCCGCTTCGGCCGCTGCGATCAAGCCGTCCGGAAACGGGAAAAAGGCATCGCTGCAAACCACGCTGCCTTGCAATGACAATCCAGCCTCTTTGGCTTTCCAAACAGCGATTCGACTCGAATCGACGCGGCTCATTTGCCCCGCGCCAATTCCCAAGGTGCGATCGGGACCGGCATACACAATGGCATTGGACTTGACGTGCTTGACCACACGCCAGCCGAAAAGCATCGCCGCCATTTCGTTTTCATTCGGTGGCCGGTGCGTCACCACGCTCAGATCCGGGCGCGCGATGCGTTTGACGTCGCGGCTCTGGAGCAGAAACGAATCGCCGGCCACGCTGCGCATGTCCCACGGCTCCGATGCCAGCGGGCTTTTCAGCATTTTGATCAGGCGCAAATTCTTTTTCTTTTGCAACAAGGTGAGCGCGCCCGTGGTAAAGGCCGGCGCCACGATCACTTCGCTGAAAATTTCCGCGATGGCCGAAGCGCAGGTCAGATCGAGCGGTTGGTTGACGGCAATGATCCCGCCGAACGGCGCCTGTTTGTCGGTTTCAAATGCCTTCTCCCAGGCCTCGACCAGACTGGCTCCCTGGCCGACGCCGCACGGATTCGTGTGTTTCAAAATCGCGAGCGTCGGCGCATCTTCCGCGAACTCCGCAATCAGACTGGCCGCAGCCGTAAGGTCGAGAATGTTGTTATAGGAGAGTTCTTTTCCGTGCAGTTGATGGAAATAATCATTGAACTTGCCGTAGAGCGCGGCGGCTTGATGCGGGTTTTCACCATAACGCAGCAACTGCACGCGCGGCGCCTGCACAGATAAACTTTCGGGAAGCGCCGCTGCGCCGCTGGCCGCTGCTACCGCCGCCGGCGACGGTTCGGCGGGAGCGCCTTCGGCCTTTGCGGAATCGGCCGCAAAAAGTTTCGGTAAATGCGCCGCAATCGCGCCGTCATAAGCGCTGGTGCGGGCGAATACTTTGGCGGCAAGCTTGCGGCGCAACTCGATCGTCGTGTTTCCCTCGGCTTCAATCTGTGCCGCCACAGGATCGTAATCCGCCGGATCGACAATGACCGTCACGCTCTCGTGATTCTTCGCCGCGCTGCGCAGCATCGATGGACCGCCGATATCGATGTTCTCGATGGCGTCGTGAAGCGTCACACCCGGTTTGGCGACGGTTTCCTCGAACGGGTAAAGGTTGACGACGACCAGATCGAGCGGGGCGATGCCATGCTGTTGCACGGACTGTTCGTGAGCGGGGTTGCCGCGAATGTAAAGCAATCCGCCATGCACTCGCGGGTGCAGCGTTTTGACTCGGCCATCGAGCATTTCCGGGAACCCGGTGTAAGCGCTCAGATCCTGCACTTGCAATCCGGCTTCGCGCAACGCGCGCGCCGTGCCGCCCGTGGAAATGAGCTCGATGCCGCAGGCGGCCAGCCGTTGCGCAAAAGGAATCAAATTGGTTTTGTCGAAAACCGACAGGATTGCGCGTTGAATTTTCGCCATAAAACCCGGCTAACTTCTCCAGAGCCGTCCCAGGCGTCAATGGACAAATTGCCCGGTGGCCCGTGGAACTTGAGTGAACTCGGTTGAATGCGCGCGGTTCGATCCGAGCGCGCCGGCGATGCAATCCCACCGATTCCGCCGCGCGTTTCATGAAACGGCTTCCAATCCGCTCCCGGCCGCAATTCTGAGCGAGCGCCACCAGCAAATTTGCAGAAACAAGTTTGCAGTTGTTTTTCGAAGCGCACCCGTTAAAAAGCGCCATGCCACTTCGGCCGGTTCCACCGTGCACAGAGGAAACTCCTTTGCTCCGCCGCGTGCCGGTTGCCTGGATGCTGGTATATATCGCGGCTTTGGCAGCGGCGGCATGGTGGTATCGCGATGCCTTGAATCCGGATGGAGTGGCTTACCTCCGCCTCGCGGAACACTGGGCAACTGGAAATTCTTCACTCGCCATCTCTGGTTATTGGGGCCCGCTGCTCAGTGCATTGATCGCGATCGGATTGCTCCTGGGACTCGACCCGCTGGTCTCAGCGCGCGTTGTCATGGCCCTTTCCGCGATGCTTTTTCTGGGCAGTTGCCAGATGCTTTTTCGATCCTTTGTGCTCCAGGCGCGCTTTCATCGCCTGGCCTTGTGGTCGGCCGCGGTGGTATCGATTTACTGGTCGGTCGAGAACATCACGCCGGATCTTCTAATGGCCTCATGCCTGGGCGCGGGATACGTCCAATTGCGATCCAGTGCGGACCGCCATCGGCCAGGCGCGGGTTTGATGGCGGGTTTCTTTATGGGCCTCGGCTATCTGGCGAAGGCGATCGCCCTGCCGTTCGCAATCCTGCTGTTACTGCTTTGGAGCGGGCGCGCGTTGATCGCGAAACAGCAAACTGGCCGCAGCCGAAAAGCAGTTCTGACATCGGCCGCCTGGTCTCTGATGGCTTTGGCGATCGTGGGCGGATCGTGGGTCGCCATACTTTCGCAGAAATACGGCCGGCCCACGTTTTCCACAAGTGCGCAGTTGAACCACGCCATGGCAGGACCGCCGGACATCGAGCGATTCTATCCCTTCGAGCGCGGTCTGCACGACCCGCCGCCAGGCCGGATCACTTTTTGGGAAGACCCGGATTTGCCGTATCCTGATTGGTCCCCATTTTCGAGCGTGGGAAATTTCCTGCACCAAATGCGTGTTGCCGCACGCAATGCCGGCGTGATCGTGCTGATGTGGGCGAGTGTCCATCTGCTCGCGCCGGTGCTTTTGGTGTGCGGCTTGAGCAGCAGTTTGCGGAATCGGAATCCTGGTTCCGCAGAAACGGATGCTAGGGATGCCTGGTGGCCGATCCTTGCGTTGAGCGTGCTCTATCTGCCCGGCAACCTGCTGATGAGTGAGCAACGCTACTTTTACGCACTGCTGCCGTTTTGGATTGTGCTGGCGTGCCATTTCGCGAATGCGCGGTGCGCTTCGACGCAAGCTTCGCAAAAACGTCCGCCGCTGGTGCTGATTCTATTGGCCGCATCGGTTCTTTTGCCCACTTTCATTCGTCCATATTTGAGCGGGCCGACCTGGCTTGCGGGGCAAAGTGCCCGGATGATTGCCGCGAGAATTTCACAGGCAGGTCTTGCCGGTCCCATTGCGGGCAGCGCGCGCATGCCGGGGGGGAGAGCGGGGCTTTATGCGGCTTACCTGTTGAAACAGCCGTGGCATGGAGATCCCAAATGGACCGAGATCGAGTCGATGACAAAGCCAAAGCTCTGGGTGACCCACAGAAATTCACCGGAGGCCACGGATGCAGCCGCCAGTCAGAATTGGGAGAATGCCGATGCGGAACTTTTCCGTTCACCGGCAGAAGCGGCGGCATTTCCGCTTCAGGTTTTCAAAAAGCGCTCCCGATAAATATCGGCTCGGCCCAGGAAGAATCTTGCACAGGGTTTACTCACCCGGGAACTCGAGGCACGTCCCGGGCAATCCGCGCCACGCGCCAGGAAATCCGTGCCGCAAGAGTTGCCAGTCCGGCCACACGCCAGGACAGTGGGGCGGCACGCCAGGAAACTCGCGCCGCAAGCCAGGAAAATGCCGCCGCAAGCCAGGAATTCCCCACCACGCGTGGGAACCGTTGCAACATGCCAGGGAATTCGTGCCGCGCGCCGGGGAACTGGCGGCCGGAATGCGGCGAGCCTTCCCACGTGCCGTGCCGGTCGTGCAACTCGCCAGGGAACGCGTCCTACACGCCAGGAACTCCGCGCCACACGCCAGGAAGCTCGCGCCGCATGCCAGGAAACTCGCGCCGCATGCCAGGAAACTCGCGCCGCATGCCAGGAAACTCGCGCCGCACGCCAGGAAGCTCGCGCCACACGCCAGGAAGCTCGCGCCACACGCCAGGAAACTCGCGCCGCACGCCAGGGAATTGCCGCCGCACGCCAGGAATTCGGCGCCGCACGCCAGGGAAATGGTTCCACAGGCTGAAAATGAGCCAAAACGCCTTATTGCCGGTTGGAAAACTGCGTGGATTGAATTGGAAACGAGTGATTTGCGCAAGAAACCGTCCATTTTGGACGTCGAAAGCACCGGCGGACCAGGTCTTCTAACGATCAGTCGCTTCGACGACTGCTTGTCCGGGCCAAAGCCGGGGTGAAAGGTTGCGGGTTGCGGGCGGGCTTTCTCTGACCAAACTCCGGGCTCTTTCAACCAATGCTGTCGTTGCTGGCTCCGCTTCGCTCCGTAGCAATACAACCTTTATTGCCTAGGCGGCACGGTCATGCACCCTCTCCGGCCGTCGTCTGATGTCTCGCCAATACTCCTCGCGCACGTCGTCGTCAATCTCGACAGGCGTGCTGCCGCCATCACGCTTGGAGCCGGAAAATCCAGAAGTGCTCGCCCGTCTCCACGTCGTAGTAATTGGCCTTGAAACCGCGCCCTTTGAGGCTTTGAAAACTCCTGCCACGGTAGTTAGTAAATCGTCCGGCCGGTCTTGGAGAACGTGACCCTGCCGATGCGTGCCGGACCGACAATGCCGCCGCTCTTGTCTTCGATGTACATGATGCGCGATTTCATGTGAGGGAATCGTACCGCCTAACGAGGTGAGCGACGTTGAATCAGCCGCCTTAGCCGCTCGAATATTCCAATCGGGCCGCTCGGCTGGTTCGGCGTTCGCTCGACCGCATTGAAAGGTTTGTTGCCTCCCTCCTGCTCAATGATTGCCTCTACGCACTGGCGAAGCCTCTCCGCCTCCATGTTGTATCCGATCGCACGGGAACCGCTCCAGTTGACACCCGCCAACAAACCGTCCCTCGTGAGGCCTGGAACGACGACAGCGCAGAAATGCTCCCACGAAATCTCCTCTGGATGGAAGCCTGCATACGCAGGCACAGTTTTGATGATGCGCTGAACGCGAGACAGCGAAGACCAAAACGGCTGCGCTCGCTTCCCGCTGGAAGTCATGGGGCACGGATACCCACCCGCATCTCAAATTGTCCAAAGCTTCTGATTCTTGGCGACATCGCGGTAGAAGGCCCATGCTTGTGATGATGCTTGAGACATACTTTGACTTATCGACGGAACTGACCGACGCGGGCGGCCAGCGGTGTCCGAATTGGAAACTGACGCGGCCCGCCCGCGTTCGGTCCAGTGATTTGGTTCGAAATCATTTCTCTAGCCCTTTGCGTGAACGCATGTGCCCCAGAGCTTCTGCCAAACGGCTCACCAAACTCGGCCCTTGTTCAGCCAATACTGTAGTTCCTGGCTGCGCATCGCTTCGCAGCAATACAGCCTTTGCTGTCAGCTCGGCTGGATGTGCTCTTTTAGCCATGCTGTGAATGATTCCCTTGAACGCGCTCCTGATGCCACCTGAAGGATCATCGTTTCTTGCTCGTCAACCCCAGCAGTAATCTCCCAGCCATTGAGTAACAGAAAAGTTTCCAGTGCCGCGTGCCCACTCTTTTGTTTCCGTTTACAAAACCGTGGTTCGTTATGAGGGAGTAACAGAGCGCGGCCGCCTTGGTTGCCAGGTCTGAGTGCAGCTCTTGATCCGCGAACGTGGCACGCGGCTGCGCTAAGGCCGACTCGATCGAGCCAAGATCAGCAATCCCTGGCGAACCGCCAGACGCCTCCATGACTGCCTCATAAATCTGGAGTAACTCCGACAGAGTTAGATACCGAATCCCGTTCACGCAAGCCGTCGGTAAAGCTCCCGATTTTTCTCAAGAACTTTCCGCAGGACCTCGGCAAATCGCTCGTCTGGACGACTGACCAGCTCGATTACACTGGCGGTGGCCAGAGACTCCATTGGGGCGCCCAACCGATCAGCCAACCGCTTCAGTTGGGCGGCAGTCTCGTCCGGTAATTCCAAGGTCAGCTTGTTCATCGTGCAAAGGTATGCTCAACCCGTCTCCTAAGGCAAGGGTGCAAGAGGGGGCGGGCTCGCAAATCATCGAGGTGCTACCGACCTTCGTCAGACGCGCCGAGCCAAGCGGCCAGCACTCCCGAGCGCGCAGGCGCGCAAAGCTTGCTGGAGCGCACCTTGGGATGGTTGCAGTCGAACGACCAGCCTCACCCAAAGTCGCCGGAAGAAGACGTCCGCAGCGAATCGGGCGTCTGAACTTCCGATGACGTGGACAACTGAGACGGCGGGCGGCTGTTGGGGGCAGCGACTTGTTCTGCGGTCTTGCTCAGAACCGATACAGTGCTGCCAACTGGAACATCTGCTCTCTGGGCATGGCGCAGCAGACAGACAAAATGGAACACCTTCGGCGTAGGACTGACCATCGGAATGTCAAAGTCGGCGTCCGCCTCGAACGTCCGGTGATCTGGAGTCTCCACCCTCACGCGTTCCACTTTGTCAAAGCGATACTCAGGCTCGGGAAAGTTCTGGGAAAGGATCAAGCCTCGCCCCTCGATTTGGAACGTATCCGTGACAGTGAATTGGAACGGCGCGCTCATCAACTGGTGCTCATCCTTCGATATGATTGTCGAACACCACTACGAAATGTTTGGATCCAGGTTCGATATACGTGTCGCTCTCGTCCAGGCAAAGATAGGAAAAAATGTCTTCGATGGCTGCGCGATCGTCTGACCGGAGAATCTCAATTTGCCAACGATGTTCGTAATTGGAAGATGGCCCAGATACGAAGTATGACCCACTCGGCTGGCGGTAACCCTGTCGTGACTCTAAATACTCAAATTCCGCTCCTGCCAGTACCGAGTCAAAATGCGCCTTGATGTCGGCGAACAGCAAGTGCGTGGAAATGATGAACTGTCGCGAAGCTTTGAATTCCCCAAGCGCTGAGCACTTTCCCGGCAATCCGATTAGCGCATCAAGGGTGATCATACACGACTGCAGAACGTCCCGGGTGAGCGACCGCCGCCAGCAGCGCGCTCAAACTATGTCCGATCATGTTCACAAATCCGACCATGTCAAAACAGAGATGCTGAGCGGCGGTTCGCTTGCCCCGTTTGTTGAATGAAGCCGCTGCGCGACGAGGGACGGGTTGCGCGTCTGGACAGCGGGTCGATTCTCTTCCCAGCGACACGCGCGGAGCATAGTAAAATCGAGCCTCTTTGCACAACTTCAATTCATACTCCGGCATACTCAGCGTCAAACTCAAATCTCAACCTGAACCCCGCCTTGAAGTTGCGCGCTCACAGGAGGGTCTGGCAGAGAAAGCAGCAGTGTCCACGACGTGCCGGACTCTCCTACCTTGCGGAAGCCCGCGGATTCATAGAGGTGTCGTGCCGGGTTTCGGGGACTGACGCTCAGACTCAGACGTGCAAAACCGTCGCCGCGGGCCGTCTGGACAAGCGCCTCGAGCAATCTGCGGCCTAGTCCCTTCGACCGCTGCTCCGGCCTCACCGCGATGGCGATTTCCGGCGTGGTGGCATCCACAAAGCCGTAGGAATGGCAGTCTTCTGTCCACCAGCGAAACCAACCGGCGCCAAGCCGCGCACCGCAATCCTCTGCGATGACGGCCCGATCCCCGATGCGCCCCCAGTTCGCAAGCAGTTTCGTGAACTCCGGCTCGGCGCGAAAACCGGCGAATGACGGACGCTCCCTATCTGCATCCCAGAAGAACGCCTCAAAGAGCATCTCTTTCAGGAACTCGAGATCCGTCGCGTTGCCTGGCCGAAGCTGGGCTATCATGGTGTCGATGTTGCCGAACGACCTAATAGAGGCCATCCGAAGTTATTCACGGGCGGCGAGGAAAGCGCAGCGAGATCATTCGCCGCAGCCAGCGGTGAATAACTTCGCCGCCGCGAGAAGTTTTCAGTCCGATTTGCTTGGCGAGCGCTGCGCTTTTTCAGTATCCGTGGTTTGTCTCACCAACTCCAGGCTCTTTCAACCAATGCAGTAGTTGCTGGCTCCGCTTCGCTGCGCAGCAATACAGCCTTTATTGTTCGGCGGCATTTCCGTTTGCCTTGTCATGCGCCGGCCCTCGGAAGGACCGGAGGTGGCGTTCGAAGGCGCTTCGCATGAGGAACGCCGCGAGAGTGGGTGACGCGCGCTCTATCCACCAGAATATCTTGTTCCACCCAGGGACTACGATAATCGCCCGGTTCCGCGCGACCTGATCCAGTACCTTGCGCGCAAATATCGAAACGTCCATCGGCCGGCAGCGCTCGTTGAACTGGCCGATCATCTCGCGCTGTTTGTCCTCTGGAAAGGGGAGCAGGAAGATCCCGTGTTTTCCGCCACGCATAATGGGCGTGCGAATGACACCCGGGCAGATGACGCTCACTCGTACTCCATGGAGCTGGGCCTCTATTCTCAAGGCCCTGGATAGCCCCACAACCGCGTATTTCGTGGCCGTGTAACCCGCCGGCGAGGGAGAAATCACCAGACCGGACATCGATGCTGTATTGACGATGTGGCCGAACCCTTGCCGAATCATGGGCGCGTAGGCGGCCTGCACACCGTTGACGACGCCACCCAGGTTCACCGCAATGATCCGATGCCAGGTATCGATGGTGTAATTTGCGATCTCGCCTGCAACAACAATACCGGCATTGTTGAACATGTAGTCAATGCGGCCCAACTTCTCAATCGTCTCGGTCACAAGTTCACTGACAGCAGCAAAGTCGCACACATCGAGATGCCTGGCGGAAGCGCGGCCGCCCTTCTCACGGATTTGCGCGGCAGCCGCTTCCGCATCGCCGAAGTCGATGTCCGAGAGGACGACCTGGCAGCCACGCTGCGCCAGAGCCTCGGAGATGGCTCTCCCGATTCCGGACGCCGCGCCGGTCACTATTGCGACCCCGCCGTCGAATGTGCGGAGACCATCTGTCATTTGTCTCTCCCTTGCCGCCTAACACCTCCAGATCAGACACGCCGGACCAAAAAACGTCAACCGCGATAGCGGAACTGCGGAACTGAAGGCGCTATTCCGGTGTTGTCTGCATCTGGATTGTTGAACGAAGCCGCTGCGCGGCGAGGGACGGGTTGAGCGTCTGGACAACGGGTAATCTCTTCTCAACGGCACGGGCCGAGCATAGTAAAATCGGGCCTATGCACAACTCCAATTCATGCTCTGCGTCAAACTCCAACCTCAACCCCAACACATCCAATCACCAACCAAAATTCGACCGTTTTCGATCTCGACGCCAGCGCGGCAAACATAAGTGCCATAGTCGGGTGTAAGATTGCGGGCTGGCATCCGCTGACCAACTCCGGGCTCGTTCAACCAATGCTGTGGTTGCTGCCTCCGCTTCGCTCGGCGGCAATAAAGCTTTATTGTTTTACCTTAATTTCGTTCATCCTCATTCGACTCTTGCGAAGGGTAACTGAGAAACATCTGGCCATACACCTTCTGCAAAAATCACCAGCGATCTGTCGCCAAGTTCCTCTTCAAGATAATAACCTGCAGCGATACCCAGCCGATCAAAAATGACCGTACCATACCCGGCTGATCGAGGATCGGGTTGAGCATTAAGTAACGCATTCCACGCTTCCTGTTCTCCGCCGGGTTTGAATAACTCCACGCCATTGAACAAAACCGGAACTGGTCCAGGTGAGGCCTCAATCTCCACAGCTTTCGCATCGCGAAACGAAACAAAAACGCTTTGAGTAGGATTCAGCGAGAAGTTCCATCGCTCACCGCCATTGATGTAACATTTCCCTTGAGGAGTGACGTTCAACGCAGCCGTCACTTCCTGCAAGGTCATGCCGAGAAGAACGGGCATGATACCTTTGCGCGGTGAAACTGTGAGTGATTTAATCTCTTCGCTCATAGGCGCTGGCCACCAAGTATCCTGCAGCGGCTCGGGAATTTGCCTGGCAGCACATTTTTCCGTCGGCTTCCCTTGGTCAGGATCCCCACACGCGCCTGATGCCTGAGCCTAAACGGCCGGCTTTGTTTCTTAATTTGCGCTGGCAACTTCTTTCAGTTCGGCTTGTTCCAGCAGAAACTTTCGGCGCTTCACGAGATGATCGCGCAACGACTGCAAATTGCGTTCGAGCCGTCGAACCGCGCTTTCCGGATCCTGCTTCATGGCAGTGGCCCGCACGGTTACTTCCTCTTTCAACCGCTCTCCCGTTGCGGTGATGATCGGAAAGAAGATTTCTTCCGTGTAAATCTTCTCAACGATTTCTTTGATGCGCGCGAGGTACAATTTCCGGAACTGCGGATTGGCCAGGAGCGGTTTTGAAAAATAACCACCCGGACGCCACCAAATGCTGTTGCCACCGAAACCTCGAGGTGGAGGCCGGCCTTCCGGCCAGCCGGGCGGAACATCTCCCTCCATTCCAAACGTCAGCGGCAAATCATAGAACACATCGTTGTCGCGCAGTCCGTCATGAAATCCCCAGGTCTTATCCTGATCCCACGGATACATCTCCCATTTTTTTGTCCGTTCGGTGTCGTGATAGGTAAAATAGTTGTTGAAGAAGCCGTCCCAATGCGAGAGGCAGCTGTTGACCGCGAAATAATTGACGACTTGCGGAACATTGAAGTGCTTTTGGATGAGCGCCCATTGTTCATCGCCTTTCGTGCTTTCCAACTGTTCAATCAAGGCAACGATATCGTCATGGCCAAGGTGGCGGTTCGTTTTCTTTTCGTGCTGGCCGACAACGCCCCGTTCGTACCAAAGGATCTTGTAGAGGTTGCCTCCTTCCTTCAGTTTGTTGCGCCGCAGGAAGGCGCGATTCGGTTGTTCGACGAGCAGATGGTAACCGACCAAATTCCCATCGATCCATAACCGCACGAAATCGGTTTGAGGCGCGGCATTTCCCACGCGCCGGTAAAGTTCGTAGGCGAGCGGTTCGGCCAACAGAAACCGGTCGTTGTATTCGAAAATGAAATTGATGGTCGTCTGCCCGCGCAAAGCCTGATCTTTATGGAAATGAATTTTGTATCCGGCGTTGCGCGTGGCGACGTTGACGAAATCGAAGATCTGAGCCTGGCGCGATTCAGGATCGACCCACACGAAAGCGGAGCGGCCTTGCACTGGAGTTTCGGAGCTGCTGGCGTTGCCGCCGCGTCGCATCATAAATGGATTATTCGCGTCTCGGAGGCGGGCAAACTCCTTTTGTTGCTCGGCGGATAAAATCTTTTTTAAACGCGCTTCTAAATCCTGGTTCACCGCTTCGATTTTGCCCTGGAGATCTTCCCACTCGCCCTGTCCTTGCATCACGGCTTCCGCGCTTTCGGCCAAACCCTCGCGTTTGCCAATGGCGGTTTGCAAGAGCGCCTTCAGATCATTGAACTGCGCCTCGGTCAATTTGAGCCGGGTGGTGGCGTTGAAGAATCCCTCCTCGGCTGCGATGAATTGTTTGAGCATCATGTCCGGGCCCCACTGCGGCGGGCCTGCTGGCGGGTTGTTCTTCTGTTGCCACTCGGCAAAGCGTGTCTTTTGTTCCTCCTTCAGGACAGGCGCCGCCGCTTCCAGGAGCTGCTGCTGAAACGTTCCGATCAATTTCGGAACTTCACTCATTTTTTGGTTGAGGTCGGGACTGGCCAATGTTTGTTCGATGAGCTTGTCGCGATTGGCGATTTGGTTGGTGAAAATCACCTGCAACCTTTGCACCTGTTCCATCGAGAGATTCTGTTTCACGGCCAGTTCGCACCATGCGGAGGCAAGATCGATCGACCGCTGTATCATCATGCGCACCATGAATTGCTGGCGCATCTCTTCGTTCGATCCGGTTGGCCCCGATTGCTTGCGATGTTGTTCAACGGTTTTGAATTCGGATTCTCCCACGTTGATGACGAATCCGAACGGAATCCTGGCGGCCTCGAATGGCCGATGAACAAACAACGAAAGGGCGGGACGCGGATCGTGTTCCGATGGATAAAAGCGCTTCACCCCTTTGGCATCGGTAGCGACGACTCGAAAACGAAGGATCTGGTGCTCGCTCTGGCCGGGAATTCTGCCGATGAACCGCTGGCCTGTTTCTTTTTCCATGCTGACCGCGATTTCTTCATTTTCCTTGCCTGGACCCACCGTTCGATACAGCAGCTTCACTTCACTGACGCCATCGGAATCACGAACCTCGGCCTGAATATCAATTGGCTGATCCGGCTGCGGATTTGTTGGGGAAAATTTTACGTTCGTGATGGACGGCGGGAGGTTCGCAGAATAATTGGCGTTCACTTTTCCCGGCGTCCCACCCGGTTTCATATCCGAGGTCAACGGTGAGCCGGCCCAATTCTCCAATAGTTCGCCCGCAGCCGCAGGACTGATTCTTTCCAGCGACGCCGAATGGCCGTCGGGACCGGCCGGCCAGGGCGGGCCATCGGAGTATTTTACGGTGTCAACTCTGGCGCCCGAGGCGTCGATGAGTTCCAGGCGTTCGCCGTTATTGCTCAAGGGTTGGTCGAAGGTGCCGTGGGCCTCGAAGCCGTAAGCGTCCTTGAACCGCGCCTGATTGCGGCACAGCACGAGAAATCCACGCGGTGCGATTTTGGTTCCGGGCGCGAAAGTGTGGCGCATCCCTTTGCTGAATTTCCAACCGCTCAGATCTACAGCCGCATCGGAGGTATTGTGAATCTCGACGAACTCGAGATCCTCGACATCATCCGGTGCGTGATAAAAAATTTCGTTGATGACGACCGCGGCTTGCGGTGGAAGCTGGGTTAGCGCCAGGCCGGTCAGCAGCGCCAGGAACAAACGTATGTTCATAAGATGCAGGAGCAAATCAGGTCATTGGACAGCAACTTCGTCAATCCGTTTTAGACAGGCTCTTAGGAATTCTCCAACAGCCGATCGATTGCCGGTAGGATGGGCTCGCTCCAAAACCTCCCGCCGCCCAGGCGCGCTTTCAATTTCCGTGTTTCACCAGACACGAGACCGGGACTGGTCTCCTCTCTCCAATTGCCAATCCGCACTCAAATATGTCCGCACTCAAATATTGCAGTGCCAACGCGCTGTGCTACATTCGCCGACTTTTCAGCCATGATCGACGAAATCAAAAAGCGGCGCACGTTCGCCATCATTTCGCATCCCGATGCGGGCAAAACCACGCTCACGGAGAAGCTGCTCCTTTACGGCGGCGCGGTGCAATTGGCTGGTTCCGTCACTGCGCGCAAAAACCAGCGCGCAGCCACGTCCGATTGGATGGAGCTCGAACGCAAGCGCGGCATTTCGGTGACTTCCACTGTGCTGCAATTCGATTACGACGGTTATCGCATCAACCTGCTCGACACGCCGGGCCACAAGGATTTCTCCGAAGACACTTATCGGGTGCTGACGGCGGTCGATGCTGTGATCATGGTGATTGATGCCGGAAAAGGGATCGAGAGCCAGACGCGCAAATTGTTTGAAGTCTGCCGGCAGCGGCGCGTCCCGATTTTCACGTTTATGAACAAATGCGATCGGCCCACGCGCGAACCGCTCAGTTTGCTCGATGAACTCGAACGCGTCCTGAACATCGGCGCTTTTCCGGTCAACTGGCCGGTGGGCAATGGTTTCGATTTCAAAGGCGTTTATGACCGCCTCACCCAGGAAGTGCACCTGTTCGAACGCACCATCGGCGGCGCTTATCGCGCGCCGGTTTCCATCGGCAACTTTTCCGATCCAGTCATCCGTGAACGGCTCGACGAATCCACTTACCGGCAGGTGACGGAAGAGTTGGAAATGCTCACCATGGCGGGAGCTGCGTTTAATGCCGAGGCCGTTCTGGCCGGAGAAATCACCCCGGTCTTTTTCGGCAGTGCGATGAATAATTTCGGCGTGAAACTTTTGCTCGATGGTTTCTTGAAATATTCGGCGCATCCGCGTCCGCGGCGCGGTCCCGAGGGCCTGATCCATCCGGAGCATCCGGCGTTTTCCGGATTCATTTTTAAAATCCAGGCCAACATGGATCCGCGGCATCGGGATCGCATTGCCTTTCTTCGCGTCTGCTCCGGGCGATTCGAGCGCGACATGACCGTGACGCACACGCGCACCGGGAAAAAAGTGCGGCTCTCGAGTTCGCACAAGCTTTTCGCCAACGAACGCGAGACTTTGGATGAGGCATATGCCGGCGATATTATCGGGCTGGTTGGCCATTCGGAATTCGGGATTGGCGACACGCTCACCAGCGATCCGGAGATTGTCTATCGCGAAATTCCCCGGTTCACGCCGGAGACCTTTGCCTTTTTGCATAATCCGAATACGAGCAAGTTCAAACAATTCCGCCAGGGCCTCGATCAGTTGCTTCAGGAAGGCGTCATTCAGATTTTGCACCTCAAAGATGCGGCCGCGAAAGTCCCATTGCTCGCTGCGGTCGGCCCGTTGCAGTTTGAAGTCGTGCAATACCGGCTCGCGACTGAATATGGCGCTGAATCGCGGCTCGAAACCGCGCCTTGGTCGGTAGTGCGCTGGTTGCCTCGAGGCATGATGGAGAGTGAACTGGACGCTTTGCAGTTGCCGACAGGAGCTCGGCTCGCTTGGGACGCCGATCAAAATCCGGTGGTGCTCTTTCCAAATGATTGGTCGGCGAATTACTTCGCGCAAAATCATCCCCGGCTCACCTTGAGCCATCTGCCTCCTATTCAAAACGCCGCTGCACTTTCGGAAGCGCGGGATTGACCCCGTTTGAAAATGTAATCACCGGCTTACGGCTCGATCCGGTGCACACTTCTCAATCGAGATCCGGTGTATCCGATGGTTTGTAGCCGGTGCGCAGCAGGACGTCATGGATCGCCGGCATGTCCGTTTTGCGACGATCGTAAATGACCGTGGCGGTTTTCCCGTCGAGATCGACGTGCACTTCCTTGACCCCGGGGACGGCCCCAAGCGCTTGCTCGATTTTTTGCACGCAATGGTTGCAATTCATTCCTTCGATGCCGATTTTGCGCGTCTCCCACGCGATTTCGTTCACGTCCGCATTGGCAATATTCGTTTCATCCATAATGGCTCCTTGCTCTGCTGTTCTCAGCCTCACGCTCGCACGAAATTATTTCCCGGCAATCGCGTATTTGGCACAAATAAACTCCCCACCGATGCGAGTTCAAAGCCCGCAGGCCAGGCGGGGCCAAAAAAAGTAGGACAGCGCGTCCCGCCTGTCCTTGGAGCTGTCACCGCCTTCCCGTGCCGGAAACAAATCGATCGACACAGTTGGGACGAGATTGTGGACAAACGTGCCACCGCAAAATGTCAGGCCAACGCTGGCTGTTATGAGGCTTTTAAAGATGGGTGGAGCGTTGGGACTTCAGGAAGGTGGCTGCGGCTCTCAGAGCCGCGCTCCGGACCGAGGCTTTGCAAGCCGCAGCACGTCGCCAATCTCATGACGCTTTACTATTTTGCGGACTTCACTTCACGATTGGACTGACCTCTTTTTTAGTGAGATCGCGCGGTTCCGCTGAGCGGTCGAGCCCGGGCGCGAGCGCCTGAACAAAGGCGTTGCGCAATAGGTTGCCAATCGTCACCCAGATATCCACATCGGCTTTTTCGAACGAACCGGAAATGGGAATTTTTGTGGCCACCTGGTCCTTGGGATGGTTTTTGAAAAGCTTCACTGCACCGGCCACAATGGCTTGCCAGATGAATTTGAGCGGGTTCTTTTTAATGTCTTTTTCCAGATCGAACACGTCGAGATCGACAAAAAACGGTTTCACGTATCCTTCGTAGCGGCCCTCCTCCGATTCGATTTCCGTGAAGACTTCAAAGGTGCCGCGCTTGACATTGACTTTGGCGTAGGCTTCGAGCAGTTCGTTCAACGCGGTGAGATTCATGTCTTTGATGCCGGCGGCGACTTTGAAAGTGGGCTGCTTTGCGAGCGGATCGATTTTGACCTGCAGGTTCAGTTTGCCTTCCCCAAGCGTCGCGCCTTCGATGTTCAAATCGGCGGGATACTTTGTATTCAGCTCGCGGGTGTTGGTCAGGTTGGTGGCCAACGCGAGCACGTTCGTGATGTAAACATCGACTTTCGGTTCGCTGTGCAGATCGTGAAACCAGATCTCTCCGCCACGAATGGCAAACCGGTTGATTTTGAAGGGAAAGAGGTCTTTCACCACTTCCACCCAGCTGCGGTCGATTCCAGTTTGACTTTGCTCCTCCGTTTCAGCTTTGACGAAATTCAATTGCGCGTCCTCGACGAAGATTTCCCCCACCAGCGCGCCGTGAAATAGCTCGTTCCACTCCATCGACAAATCGACCTTGCGCGCCACGACAAACGGTTTGGGCACATCGCCGGTGGTCTTGACGATATTGACGCCATCGATGGAATAGGCGCCGCGAATGAGGTGAATATCGACGTCCTGGATGCGGCCGTCGTAATCGGGGAGCTCATCGAGTTTGTGATTGACGTAACGTTCAACGACCACAGGCATGGCCACGCGCGCGGCAATGAGCAGAACGATTAGAGTGATGAGGAGTATTTGAACAGCGCGCGAGAGTTTGCGCCATCGGCTGACCGTTCCATGAATCAGTTTCTTCATCCGCCCCTCCTTTCTTTGACCTCTTCAAGTTAACGCGGAATGACGCGGATGCCAGCAGGGAGAAGTTGTGGCCAAAGCAGGGAAGAACTCAGATGAGTAACGCACGAGTCGATGCAAATTGATTTAGTGCATGAGCGTTCGTCAAAGTTGCAGCGCGCAGCAGGGTCAAATCATGCGGAGGATCCAATGACTTTCTCAGCTCTGGAAAGTAACGGGCATTTAGGATCGAACTTCCTTGCTAAGTTCAAGTAGTGGCATGCTTCTGCATGTTGGTGACGCCGATGTTCGGCAATGGCAATGAGACATGCATTCTCGGCTTTGCCAAGATTGTCTTCTGTTTTTCGGAAAGATTGTTGTAACAGTTCGATTCCTTCCTCCAATTGGCCGGCGGCCACAAGAACTGCCCCTCGAGTTCCAACCACCGCCGGCTGCCATGCGGCACCGTCCATGGCTTGCTGCGAAAATTTTAACGCTTCGTCGAGCAACTCCGGGTTGCCACTGAGCGCATCGGCGTAGGCGACGTTGTTCATCAGGAGGTAATGCATCAGTCCGGGTGTCGGTTGCCGTTCGAGCAGATTCAAAAAAGTAGCACGAGCTGCTTCGTAATGGCCCAGGTCAAGTTGATTTATCCCGAGACAATTCAAAATCAAAAGGTGATTCGGGTAGATAGCCAGGCCTTGTTCGTACCACGATTGTGCGGCCGCAAAATCTCGCTTTTCACGGCAGAGAAGACCTTCCATGGCAAATCGAGCGGCGTGGCGATCCGCCCGATGTTGTTCAGTTTGCAAGAATGTGTCGATGAGTTGCTTTCCGTCCGAAGCCGTAGGGATCACGGTGCTCTTGATCTGATGCGGCCACAAGTTGGTAATCATCACAATCACATTTGATAGAAAAAATATTTCCACCCCATTCGAAAAGCTCAGGGGTCTGAAATCCCACCCGAGTTGCCGGGCGGCGATCAATGTTCCTGCGGCCATCAATCCGTTCGTCATTGGACCCGCAAGCACAATCATGAATTGTTTTGTTCGAAACCACCGAAGTGCCCTCGGCGCAATCAATGTGACACCGCTGAGCGGCAGGATTCGCCATTCCCAACCAAATCCGATAAATTCAAATCTTCCAACAACCCGACCGGTTCCGATTATTATTCGCATTACTCTCCAGCCCAACGCACGGGCCGTGAGGGCATGCGCCAATTCATGTGGAAAGGTAGTCAGCACGAGAGATATGGCTAGCCAGCCGAAGTTCTGGAATATGCGCCCAATCAACGAAGTGGGATTCAATGACATTACGATCATGCCGAAACAGGCGGTCGCCAGGTACAGAAGAAGCCAGTTGCGGCTTATTTCGTGCAGGCGAGTAAGCCAGCAGGTCGGGCAATATTTTCGTTTGATGGTTTTGAAAAAGACGGATTCCTCACTGACAAAAGCGTCTTCGAGACTGGACTCAACTCCACATTTGTGGCACTTGGCCATTTTTAAATTCTCCGCAAGTTTCTCACGCCTCAATTCCGGCGAAATGTGAATTGCACTGGTTCGGACCAGTGGCTGCACTGACCTTGGTCGTCACGCACTCGGACGCGCACACGGTAGGTGCGTCCGAGTGCGAGAGTTTGCAAAGGAATTTGCATCTGCACCGAACCGGTGTCCTGCCAGAGCGGTTCGATTTCGTAGTGGCGAGGCACAAGCGGTTTGATGATGGGACCGAGAGTCACCTCGGCCAAACGCCATTCAAATTGCGCCGATTTGGCGGCATTTTCGTCGCGCAACGAGGCGCGGAATTTGAGAGCGGATTGGGAAAAGTCGAGGGAGCCATCGGCTGCCAATTCCGGTTTGGGAGGAATTGCCGAGTTTTTCAACAACTGAGCATCGCACCAGGCGCCGCGTGTTTGGATGTACTCCTTCATCATTTGCACCATGCCGCGAAAATCGCGCGTGCGCGATTGCTGGTAAAACATGCCGTGCCCGGCTTTGAAAGGCTGCACATGCCTGCTCGCCATGATCGGGTGGTAATCCCACTTGGCCCGATCCGCATCGACAAAGGACAATCCGCCGCCCGGATCCGAAATCACGGCGGCCAATTCGTCGAGCAGGGCGCCGGTTTGTTCCGGGTTGAAAAGCAAATCGCGTATTTCGCGCAGGCGATTCTGAAATTCGATCCGCAAGTTTTCATGACGAAGCAACCCAGCCCGGTAAAATGGCTCTTGTCCATTGCCGAACATGTGATCGCGCCAGGTCAGGTCCACATCCCAAGGCAGAACCCTCCAGCGTTGCGAGCGGGGATGGTGATAGTAAAAGTAGTTTTTCCCGTTCCCGATGTCGTAGTGATGCACACATTCCAGAATCGAGCGGTAGCTGAAGTAACGAGGCAAATCGACATTTTCGCGCCACCAGTTTTCCGAAGGGCCGCGTTGGTATGCGGACACGAACCGGTGGATGTCCTCCCCGCGCCCGGGAGCTCCGGCCGCTTGATGCTCAAGTTTTGGCCGTCCAAAATCCCATTTATAGATGTTGCCGTCCGGCAATTGGTGTTCCTTCAGGAAGTTGTCATCCAGTTCTTCCGTCGCGAGGTAAAGCCCCCAAAAATCTCCTTCATACTGATTCGGCGGATTTTCTTCGCGCCCGGTGACGATTCGCAAATGAACGTAATGCGTTCGCGGGGCAGGAACTCCGGCGAGGTTGAACAGGCGGTACGTGGCGGCCTCGAAAAGCCCGTGCTCCCCGCGGCAGCGATAATCTCCTTGTTGAATGCAGGCGCCCAGATTGAGCTTCTCCCATTTCGATTTGTAAGGCTGGCCGAAGTCATCAACGGCTTTCAGATGGTGGCGCCGCGGGAAATCGAATTTCCACATGTTTTTGCCCATGGCATGACGCCATTCGCCGCCACGAACGCGGAACCGGACATGATCGTAAACCTGTCCGCCGGCCACGATCGTGCCGGTGTGGCGGTACTGATGCCGCGAACGCGGATCCCAGATATTGCTCGGACGATACCAGGTGGTGTTTTCCACTGCAGCTTTGCTGGCGATGAAATGATAAACCTGCACGCTGCCCATGATTTCAGTACTGAACTCGACGCGCCGGCGTTGCGCAGGATTGCTGCTGGAAGGATTGATGGCAGCGCTCCATCCCGAAACTCCGTCGTAAATAAAGTAGGCGAAATTCGGCTGCGGATCGGTCGGATCCGGCGCGATCAATGTTTCGCCCGCACGGATCCGGTAACGAACCA
>JBFMDG010000036.1:0-20172 GCA_040754135.1 Verrucomicrobiota bacterium | reverse complement strand
TCTGCCGGAATTTTGCGCGCCGTTCGGAGCTTTCCCAGGCATCAAGCAGTTCGCCTAACGGCCGTCCCGATACCGTGAAGGCCTGGACATCGAGCAACCCAAGCCGCCGCAAGTGGAGCATGACTTCCGGCACCCCTCCGGCCAGGAACACGCGCACGGTGGGGTGATGCACCGGTCCGTTGGGGAGAACGCTGACCAGGCGAGGCACTTGTCGATTCACTTCGGTCCAATCCTGCACCGTCGGGCGTTTCAAACCGGCGGCGTGGGCAATGGCGGGAATGTGCAAAAGCAAATTGGTGGAACCGCCAAAGGCCGCATGGACAACCATGGCGTTGCGAATACTGGCGGGCGTGAGAATATCGCGCATTTTGATTCCACGCGATTCCAACTGGCAAACGGCGCGAGCCGAACGCACGGCAATATCGCGCCAGACCGGCTGGCCCGAAGGCGCGAGTGCCGAATGCGGAACCGATAAGCCGAGCGCTTCACCCACAACTTGAGACGTGGCCGCAGTTCCGAGAAACTGGCAACCGCCCCCCGGCGAAGCGCACGCTTTGCAACCGAGTTCCGCGGCTTCTTCCAATGAAATGAGCCCATGCGAAAACCGCGCACCCAGCGTTTGAATCGTCCCGGCATCTTCACCTTGCGCCGGTGGCAATGTCACTCCGCCGGGAACGAGCACGCCGGGCAAATCCCGGCTTCCGGCCAGAGCCATCATCATCGCGGGCAATCCTTTGTCGCACGTGGCCACGCCGATGACCCCAGAGCGCGTCGGCAGCGAACGAATCAAGCGGCGAAAGACCATCGCGGCATCATTGCGGTAAGGGAGGCTGTCAAACATGCCGGGCGTGCCTTGCGTGCGTCCATCGCACGGATCCGAGACAAACCCGGCAAATGGAATAGCTTTGAGACGGCGCAGTTCCTCGGCCGCGGTTTGAACCAGCAAGCCAATTTCCCAATGCCCCGTATGATAACCGAGCGCAATGGGTGCGCCATCGGCTGCGCGCAATCCGCCTTGCGTGCTCAGAATGAGAAA
This sequence comes from Verrucomicrobiota bacterium, assembly GCA_040754135.1. Lineage (GTDB taxonomy): Bacteria > Verrucomicrobiota > Verrucomicrobiia > Limisphaerales > SIBE01 > JBFMDG01. The sequence continues at coordinate 19,136 of JBFMDG010000036.1, read as the reverse complement.
TTGTTTGCGACCCAGTTCCGCCGGGTTCCAACCCATCCCGGCGTTTTGCGTGAGGCCGAACAAATCGCCGCTGGGACGTTCCCGCAGCATTTCCTCGGTCAGAGGCAAACGCCCCGAGGGCCCCGGCGCTTTGGTTTGCACCTGAAAAATTTCCGGCGGTTCATTGGCCAGAATCGAATCTTCGATCATGCGGCAATTCAAGCATCAGCGGACAGGAGCACAAAGGAATTTCTGCGTTCGATCGTTCGTTTGTTCGGCGGCCCGTCTTCAGCCGCCGGGGCGTAACCAATCCAGAGATGGTCGAGGAATATCCCAACCTCGTGATGTGTCTCGCTCTTCGCCGCAAGTGCGGGACTGATAACCTGACCCCGCGCCTTCGCGCGCGCGACGCGTTTCTGCCTTTACACCGAATAACAAACTTGGTCCCTTCAACTGAACCGGTATAAAGGCTGATTCATGTTCGAGCTGTTGGTCATCATTTCGACGCTTCTCTCAATGGCCGCGATTGCATTGTTGATCGTGCTGCTGAAACGTCCGTCCGGCGATTTGTCGCCCTTGCTTGCCCGGCTTGAAACGAGCGAGAATAATCTCGAACGAACTGAACGCGGGTTGCGCGATGAAGTGGCTCGGAACCGCGCCGAATCGGCTGCCCAGGCCCAGCAGGCCCGCGAGGAAATGGATCGCAAACTCTCCGGCTTCGGCATGGCGGTGCAAACCCAAATCACCGACATTGCCGACCTGTTGCAAAAGCAGTTGGACAGCTTTGGGCAACAGCTCGCCACGCTCACGCAGACGAACTTTCTGAAGTTGGATCAGATGCGCGAGACGGTCGAGCAACGCCTGGCCCTGTTGCAAGCCGAGAACAGCGCCAAGCTCGATCAAGCGCGCCAGGAATCGGCCGGCGCCAGCAAATTGCAACGCGACGAAATGGCCGGCGCCATGAAAAATTTCAACGACTCCGTCCTGCAAAGCATTTCCAGCATGGCCGCCGGACAAAAACAGCAGTTCGATGCGTTCACCGCGCAACTCGCCAAATTGACCGAAACCATCGAGGCGCGCCTCGAATCGCTTCGCGCCGTGGTCGATGGCAAATTGCGCCAGATTCAAGACGACAACGCGCGGCAACTCGAACAAATGCGCGCCACGGTGGAGGAGAAACTTCAGGGAACATTGGAAAAAAGGCTGGGCGAATCTTTCAAACACGTTTCCGACCGGCTCGAACTGGTGCACAAAGGGCTCGGCGAAATGCAATCGCTCGCCACCGGCGTCGGCGACTTGAAGCGTGTCCTGACCAATGTGAAAGCACGTGGCGGCTGGGGAGAGATTCAACTCGAAGCGTTGCTCGAACAGATTCTTTCGCCCGACCAATTCGAACGGAATGTGAAAACGAACGAGCATTCCAACGAACTCGTCGAGTTCGCGCTCAAACTTCCCGGCCGCAATGACGGCCAGGAAGTTGTCTGGCTCCCCATCGACGCCAAATTCCCGATGGAAGACTATCACCGGCTTGTCGATGCCCAGGAGCGGGCCGATGCGGCGGCGGCGGAGGAAGCGGGACGGATGCTGGCCCAGCGGATCAAAGCGTGTGCGCGGACAATTTCCGAAAAATATTTGAACCCGCCGCGCACGACCGAATTCGGCATCATGTTTCTTCCGACCGAAGGGCTTTATGGGGAGGCGGTGCGCCGGCCTGATCTCATCGAGGTCATCCAACGCGAATGCCGCGTCGTGCTCGCCGGCCCGATGACTTTGGCCGCCTTGTTGAACAGCCTGCAAATGGGCTTTCGCACGCTGGCGATTCAGAAACGATCCAGTGAAGTGTGGAATCTGCTCGGCGCGGTTAAAAATGAATTCGGGAAATTTGGCGACATCCTCGAGTTGGTGAAGCGCAAACTCGATCAGGCCTCGAGCACGATGGAAGACGCCGCACGCAAATCGCGCACCATCGAACGCAAACTGCGCGATGTTCAGGAGCTGCCGGCCAATGATTCGCAACTCTTGCTTGGCGAGGGCTTCGGCGAAGAAGACGAGCGCGGTCAATCAGGTTGATTCAGACGGCCCGCTTCGTCCGCGCAACTTTCATCGCGAGGCCAGTCGCTCGGGCGGCATCTGAAAAGCCCGCGCGCGAAACAGGAAATCCACAATGTTCCCCTCGTGCGGCTGGAGCCAATCGAGCTTGATGGTGGGAATCGGCCCAATGTTCAAGCGGTCGATATGGGTGGCGTCGATGAGCTCGCGTTCCCATTTGCGATCATTGGTGATGGCAGTGCAAACGAGCGTCGAACCGATCTTCTCGATCATCTGGTCTTGTGGACATTGCACCACCGTGACATACGGGAACATGTATTCGGTCTGCGCGATTTTGCGCTCGGGCGAATCCGCGTGCAAAACCCAAGGCCTCAAATAAGCGCAACGTTCCTGTTCGACCAGGCGCGAACCAAACTTCGGACTGGTGACATCTTCCACGCCGTCTTCCCTGGCCTTGTCGAGAATGGAAGCATGGATGGCCTGGGCTTGGCCCGGCACAGTAAACGCCGCCAGCGCGGCCGTCGGATCTTCCGGCGGTTTGACCGCGATCGGTCCCAGTTTCTCCGCCAAAGCCTGAGCAATTTCTTTGGTATGGCGCGAGGCCCAAACACCCGAGGTATTGATGCAACCGCGGCCGCTGTTCAGGTAAACCCCATCGGCAATGAGGTCGATGTACTTTTCCCATTCATCCACGACGTCGTCGCCGAGCAGCACTTTGCTGAAGCCGGGGCCGTGAACCTGAACGCGCGGATTGCCTTCGTAACGCTTGACGGTTTCGGTGCTGCCAAAGATTTTGACCCGCCGGACGCGATTGACCACTTCCGCGCCCATCTCGCCGCCCCCGGGGTAAACACTGATGGCTTCGCGTGGGACACCCGCTTCGAAAAAGGCCGCCGCCATGCGGTAAGGAGTCCAAGGTTCCTGCGGGCCCGGCTTGAGCACGAGGCCGACTTGCATCGGAATAACCGGCAGCCAAAGCGTGTGGACACCGGGCGAATTCGAGGGCAGCACTAAACCCAGCACGGGCGATTGCACCTGATAACTCACCACCACGCCGCGTCCTTCTTCCCCATATCCGCGCGAGAGAATATCGAGATCAAGTCCGCGGGTCAGGCAATCGAGAATCCGATCCATGTTCGAGAGCACGAAATGGTTTTTGGCCATGTTCGCTTTGCACATGTGTTCGGGCAGACCGGTGGTCGCGGATTGTTGCCGCGCGAAATCATCGGGCGTTTGCACGCCATCCCCCATGGGCAAAGCGGCGTCGCGATAGAGATCGGCCGCTTTCTTCATCATCTGAATGAGATCGCGGCATGGGATTTCGCGGAGCACTTCTCTGGCGCGCGCGGCCTTTTTCATGTCCTTGGCCAGCAAACCAGGATTGGCCTGGCTGACCTGGGCAAGGGTTTCGCCGGTAATGAAGTGATTGACCTTGTCGAGTTCGAGGCTTTCGTAAGCTTGCCCCCAGCGGAGGATGGGTATTTTGACCATAAACTTTCAGTCGATTGCGGTTGAGATTCCGGCCGCGACAGTGGTTTCAGTGCGTGAACCCATTGGCCTCCTTTGCCTGGGCAGTTTCAAGGAAATTTTTTGCACGCCACGCAACCGACCTGAGGGAGGAAAGCGCAACTGCGGCGCCCGCACGTTCCTGCGGCATTTTTCACGACTGCCACAGTTGCTCCGTCAGGTTATCGCGCGCGGCATTTAGCGAATCGAGTGAGAACTCGCAATGGATCGGAAGGTCGAGCATCCGGGCCACTTCAGTCACCATCGCCTCGACGCGGGGACGTTGCACACAAAGCGATGCCGGTTGATGGCCAAATGTTTTCATTGCATCGAGCATCACTTTCCCCAGCGCATCCGCTCCATCGGGATCGTTGAAGCTGGCCAGTTTCAGCCCGCCAATGTACCCAGTGGCCTGATCGACTGCTATGGCGAGCTTCGTAAATTGCGGCTTGCCCTTGTGCACGAACGAAATCGGGGCATAGGAAATATCCAATTCCAGATGAAATCCGGCGGCACGGCGCAGCGCTTGTATCTTGGCGATTGTCTTTTCATTGAAAAACACGGGGGTGATCGGCGGCGCCGGAGGTGGAAGCATTGGTTCCCAGGTCAGTTGCTCCACTGTCAGTTGATCTGTGGCGGGATTAAAATCATCCGGCACAAAAGCAATTTCGCCTTCGAGATGATTGTCCCAAAGCTCCGGCTGTTGATGCGCCAGCCGCGCGACCGCGGTCACTCGCGGAAGAGCGAACAAGAGCTTTTCGGCCTCCTCCTGCGCCATGAACCACGGCATAAACGTGGGAAAAAGACTGCGGAACTGTGGCCAAACAGGCCCGCCCTTCGCCCGGGGAGCATATTTGCAGGCAGCCAATATTTCCCGATCCTCCTTTTCCAGCTCGCGCTTCTGCACGAACTCAACCTTGATGAGGTCTTGTTCAAACGCCGTCAGCTCGCCCTCAAAACCTCCTGGATCACCTTCATTCAAAATCGTATTTAACAGCCAGCGATGCCCGGCCGCGTTGCGATAGAGCAGCAAAGCAAACACCGCACGCATCCTACCCAGGATGGCGCTGAGGAACACTTCCTTGGTCGCAGGATAGCGCAATCCGATAATTTGCGAGTCATGCATCCACCTCCAGGGAGCCAGATGCTTGAACTCATCGGCCGCTGGGAGAAGCGCCTTCCAAGTCTCCATGGAAACTTGCGGCACGACCGGCTGCTGAGCGCGGCTGCCACTGGATTTTTTCTTTGCCATTTCCAAAAGTAGAAATGAAAGGTGCCGCGCCGCCAACTCCAATTTGGAAAATTCTTAAAGGCAATCCGCACCTGCCGCGGCTGTTTGCGCCACCGCCGCCCTCTAACGCAAACGGAGCGCGACTCTGCTGAAAGCGAGTCGCTGCAATGTTGCCAATCGGGAGCCGCTGGATGCGGCGTGCTGCGGCTGATTCTGGATCAGGGCGCTCGCGGAGCTCGCCCCTCCCACACCGCTGGAAAACTGGCGCCTCAAGGTGCTGGCCAATGCGCGCACAAAAAAAAAGCCGGGCAGCCTTCGGGGCTGCGCCGGCTGTTAAAATGTTGGAACGGCCGCGCCGCGGTCAGTAGCGGTAATGCTCCGCTTTGTATGGGCCATCCACAGGCACGCCGATGTAATCGGCTTGCTTCTTCGTGAGCTGGGTGAGCTTCACTCCGATTTTTTCAAGGTGCAATCGAGCGACTTCTTCATCGAGCCTCTTCGGCAGGCGATAGACGCCCACTTTATAGCTGTCCTTGTTTTTCCAGAGATCGAGTTGGGCCAGGACCTGATTGGTGAAGCTGTTGCTCATGACAAAGCTCGGATGGCCTTCGGCGCAACCAAGATTCACCAGGCGCCCTTCCGCCAGGAGATAAATGCTGTTGCCGCTGGGTAAATCGTAACGGTCCACCTGCGGTTTCACATTCACCCTTTTCACACCAGGAGCGTTGTTCAAGCGATCCACCTGAATTTCATTATCGAAATGGCCGATGTTGCAGACGATGGCCTGATCTTTCATCGCCAAAATGTGTTCCAGCGTGATCACGTCGCAATTGCCCGTGGTGGTGACGTAAATGTCCGCTTCGCCGAGCGTCTCTTCGAGGGTGGTTACCTGGAAACCTTCCATGGCTGCCTGCAACGCGTTGATCGGATCGATCTCGGTGACAATCACACGTGCGCCGAAACCTCGCAGCGAATGAGCGGAACCTTTGCCCACATCTCCGTAACCGCAAACCACCGCGGTCTTGCCGGCAATCATGACACCCAGCGCGCGCTTCAATCCATCGGCCAGCGATTCACGGCAGCCGTAGAGATTGTCGAACTTCGATTTAGTGACCGAATCGTTGACGTTGATGGCGGGCACGAGCAGTTTTCCGGCTTCGAGCATCTGATACAATCGATGCACGCCGGTGGTGGTCTCTTCGCTGACACCTTTCCATTCCTTGACGATGCGCGTGAACCAACCCGGGCGTTCCTTGGCGCAACGTTTCAGCAAGTTCTTAACAACAGCCACTTCGTGATTGTCGCTCGGCGTGTTCACCCAATTGTCGCCCTGCTCCATTTCGTAGCCTTTGTGCAAAAGCAAAGTGGCGTCGCCGCCGTCATCCACGATCAACTCCGGCCCTTTGCCGCCGGGATGCGTCAGCGCAGCCAGAGTGAAATCCCAGTATTCTTCGAGGGATTCGCCTTTGAATGCGAAAACGCTCAGGCCCGCTTTGGCGATGGCGGCGGCAGCTTGATCTTGCGTGCTGAAGATGTTGCAACTGGCCCAGCGCACCGAAGCGCCGAGTTCCACCAACGTCTCGATCAGCACGGCCGTTTCAATGGTCATGTGCAACGAACCGGAGACGCGCACGCCCTTGAGCGGTTTTTGCGGACCGTACTTGGCGCGAATCGACATGAGTCCAGGCATTTCCTGTTCGGCCACTTCGATTTCGCGCCGGCCGAGATCAGCCAGAGAAAGGTCGCGCACGAAATAATCGCGTTTCAAGGAAGCGCTCGACTTGCCATTGCGCGCCGGCCTGGCTGCAGTCGATTTGCTGGTTTTTTTGTTTCGCGCTGGGGCGAGTTTGATCGATGCCATGTTTGTAATCAGTTAATGAGTTGAAAGAGTCGGCCGCAATGAATGCTTTGTTTACTTGACGGCGCGTTTGAGGGCCGCCGCTTTGTCGGTCCGTTCCCAGGTCACGCTTTCCAAATCGTCCACCTTTCCGAAGTGCCCGTAATTGGTGGTCTTGAGGTAAATCGGCCGGAGCAAATTGAGCTGGCGGATGATTTCGGCCGGTTTGAAACTGAACACTTCGCAAACCGCCTTTTCAATGGCTTCGTCCGAAACCTTGCCCGTGCCAAAGGTATTCACGCAAACACTGACCGGATCGGGATGACCAATGGCGTAGGCGAATTGGATTTCCGCGCTCGAAGCCAGGCCCGCCGCCACAATGTTCTTCGCCACGTAGCGCCCCATGTAAGCGGCGCTGCGATCGACTTTCGAAGGATCTTTCCCGCTAAAAGCGCCCCCGCCATGCCGCCCCATTCCGCCATAAGTATCGACAATGATCTTGCGTCCGGTCAACCCGGTGTCGCCCTGCGGCCCGCCCACCACAAAACGCCCGGTGGGGTTCACCAGGAATTGCGTCTTCTTGTCGAGCATGTGCCTGGGCAAAATCTTTTTGATGATTTCCTCAACGATGAAACTGCGAATCGTGCGGTGTTTCACGTCGGGCGCGTGTTGTGTCGAAACCACCACGTTCGTAATCCGCACGGGCTGGTCATCGACGTATTGCACCGACACTTGCGTCTTGGCATCGGGTCGCAGCCATTTCACGCGGCCTGATTTCCGGATGCGTGTGAGTTCGCGGCCGAGCTGATGGGCAAACATGATCGGCGCGGGCATCAACTCCGGCGTTTCATTGGTGGCATAACCAAACATCAGGCCTTGATCCCCTGCCCCTTGCTCGGCGTGTCCTTTGCCCTCGGCTTCGCGGGCATCCACGCCCTGGGCAATGTCAGGACTCTGTTGGGTGATGGCATTGACGATCAACACACGATCGGCATGAAAGACATCGTCCTCGTGGGTGTAGCCGATCTCGCGAATCGCCTGGCGGGCAATGGCATTGTAATCGAGGCGCGCTTTGGTGGTGATTTCGCCGCCGACCACGACCAGATTGCTTTTGGCGTAAGTTTCGCAGGCCACGCGGCTGCGCGGATCCTGAGCCAGGCAGGCATCGAGGACGGCGTCGGAAATGGTGTCGCACACTTTGTCCGGATGGCCTTCGCCGACGGACTCGGAGGAGAAGATGTAATTTTTGCTCATGAACTCAGCGTAATGTCAGTGCCGTCAACAAAGTCATATTGACGTATCAGGATGGGAAGATATATACCTGAATGAAGCCGTCAACAGTGAAGTGCAACTTTTTGCGGCGGGGCGCGCCGGTGGAATTTCCCCGGGCTCCCGCTGGACGGATCACGGCGGATCGGATCGGCCCAATAAAATGATAACGCCCACTTTGAGATCTCTGCGCGCGCTGGCGGATCCAACCCGCCTGCGCATCATGGCCCTGCTCGAACGCGATGAAGTCTCGGTCAACGAACTTCAGGAGATCACCAAGCTGGGCCAGTCGCGCATTTCAACGCATCTCGGTTTGCTGCAGGATTCAGGCTTGCTCCAGTCGCGGCGCGAAGGAAAAAGAACCTTCTACAAAATCAACGCCCAGGCCAATGGCGTCACTCGCGAGTTCATCCAATTGGCCATCCGCGCCGCCAAGGAACTGCCCGATCACAACGCCGACCAGGTCAACCTCAAGCGGATTCTCGCGCGACGGCAGGAACAGGCCCAGGTTTATTTCAATCAGATCGCCGGCCGCTTCGACCGCAGCTACGGACCGGGCCGGTCCTGGCAGGCGTTTGGCCAGATGTTGCTGCGGATATTGCCGCCTCTGGTCATTGCCGATTTGGGATCCGGGGAAGGGTTGCTGAGTGAATTGCTGGCGCGTCGGGCCAAAAAAGTGATTGCGGTCGATAACTCGGAAAAGATCATTGCGTTTGGCGCGAAGAAAGCGAAGAAGAACGGGTTGAAGAATCTGGAGTTTCGGCTGGGCGATTTGCAGGACCCGCCGATCGAGCCGGAAAGCGTGGATTTGGTTGTGCTCAGCCAGGCGTTGCATCATGCGGAAGATCCGGCGCGCACCATCCAAGCCACTTTCCGCATTTTACGGCCAGGCGGCCAGGTCATGATCCTGGACTTGCTCAAACATCAGTTCGAAAAAGCGCATGAGCTGTATGGGGATCGCTGGCTGGGTTTTGCCGACAGTGATCTGCATCGATGGCTGGAAGCTGCGGGATACAAAAGAATTGAAGTGACCGTTGTGGCCCGCGAGGAGCAACCGCCGCATTTTCAAACGATTTTGGCCGGAGGCATGAAAGAGAAATAAACGCATCGGCGCACTCTCGGGACTCGAATCTTCTTCGCAAACCTGCAGCGAAATGCAGGACGCGGGCTGTGCCCGCGAAAGAAGCTGCACTCAACGATTAATCCTTCGGCAATTTTCCAATCCACTCCGCAATCTCTGCGTCCGAGAGCTGGCCGCTTGCGATCCGCATGCGATCATCGCGATCGAGAGCGTGATACGTCCTGGCCAAGGCATCCGTCGAGAATTTATTGGCCGAGTTGTGCACCAGAATCGGATTGGGCGCGCCCAGCAGAGCCGCGCCGGCAAATCCGCCCACGCGCCGCAATCCCGGAATGAAGAGATCTTGCGCCAGGAGCACTTCGTCGCTTTCAGAATCCAATGCGCTCACGTCCGCGATCGTCGCGTCGACAACAGGCGCGGCCAGTAGCGCCCAAAGTCCCGCGCGCTCCAATCCACACAACACCACACGCCGGCCTTTGCTGTGAAACTGGCCGAAAGCGCAGGCGGTGATCAAATCCTGAACGCGTTCCTGCAGGTCAGTGCGGTTGTAAGTGGTGAAATAGTTTGCAAAATACTTGCGAGCCTGCGCGGCCGTGGCATTGGCCAGTTCCCCCGTTAAAAATGTATCGAGCAGCAAAATGGTTTCACCGCGATCCACGAGCACCTTGGCAAGGCCTTTGAGCACGCCATTGGCATCGAGGAACGCGGATTTTCCTTCCGGATGAACCAACACAATCAATAGCCGATGGCGATCCCGCGACGGGCTGATCATGACCGCCGGAATCCGGTCGCGCCGTCCCGATCGTCCGAGCGTGATGGGTGTGTGGATATAACCCGAAAGTGTCCGGCGTTCCCCCACTTGAACTTGCAGACCGCGTTCAGGAATCTCGACCTGCAACGTGCGCTGCCAGGCAGGCATCATCAGCTTTTTGAACCGATCAAAGGACTTCGAATCGGTCGGTTCGATGGCGCGCAATTGATCCTTTGCCCGCTCGACAAGCGATCGGATCAAATCCTGTTCGTTCATCGCGTCCTGCGGCCGTTGACCGTCAGGAAACACCCGCAGCTCACTGTCCGGCTCTTTGATGTAGGCCGACTCGGCCACGGGATCGGCGTGAGCGGCGTTCCCCAGCCATTTGCCAAACCAGCCATAAACCGCTTCCCGCGTGGTGCGGTTGTAATTGTGCCCGAAATCATAAATGAGGTATCGGAATCTGTCTTGCGCGTTGAACAATTTGTAAACGCTTTCAATGGCCGGTCCTTCGATGGTCATGGTCGCTTTCGTCCAATCGCCTGTGGCGGCGACGAGGATTTGCGGACGCGGCGCGGGCACGGCGGCAATTTCCATGTTCGAATAATCCACGCGCAGTCCAGGCGCGTTCTCACAAAGGCAGCCGCCTTGCATCGAATGCGAAACCATCACGATCGGCGCCTGCACGGCCAGCCGATCGTCAATCGCGCCCAAAATAAATGTTTGCGTGCCGCCGCCCGATTCGCCGGTGCAAGCGAGCCGTTTCGGGTCGGCCTCTGGCAAAGTGGCAATGAAGTCGAGCGCACGAATACTGTTCCAGGTTTGCAGTCCCATCAGGCTGATGCTCCAGAGTTGATTGGTCGGCTGCCGGCCAAAGCCGTGATTCACTTGCGTCGTATCGTTGTAACCCACCATGTCATACGAGAAGGCGATCATCCCGTTCCTTGCGAAATGAATGCAGCGCGCGGCAATGCTGCCATCGGCGTTATCGGCCATGCGGCCATTGCTCCAATGCCCATGCGGATTGAGCACCGCCGGGAATGGCCCCGGACCTTTTCCAATCGGCCGATAGAGATTGCCCGCAAGATAAAATCCCGGCCAGGTTTGGAGGTGAACTTTTTCGATGGAATAACCGTCGCGTTCGATGCGCCCAAAAATCTTCGCAGCCAGTGGTGTCTTCTCCGGCATCGGCCACAACCCGCAACTGACTAAAATCTGCTCGCGGATTTGCGCGGCGCGCCGCTGCCAATCGGCGCGCGAACTAAGCGTCGGAAACACTCGGGGCGTATTGAGATCGGCGACTTTGTTCGCGCGCTCATCGGACTCGGGCAACGCGCTGCCAATGCTGATGGTTGTGGCACAGAAAAACGGCGTAAACCATGGGAGAGCAGGTATTCCGAAGCGACTCATAGGCCCGAGTCTTTTAACCCGAGCGCTTTGCCAACGAAATGAAATTCTCGGGCACCTTTAGCTTGGTTGGGGAAACTCGGTCGGATGGTTTGGATGATTGAGAGCCTGTGTGAGTAATTTTGGATTGTTTAAGCGGGATTGCCTTCGCGCGAGCTCAATGGATAATATTCAGTCCGCCTGATGTCTGCCTGGTCGTCCAACTTTTGCGCTCGGATTGGGATCCTTCTTCTGATCCTCGCGGCCAGTGCCGCCTTCGCGAACGGGAACTCCCCTTTCAACAACTCGAGTGTCAGCTTCTACGATGACATCAAACCGCTGCTGTCTGTCCATTGCTACAAATGCCATGGCAGCGACAAGCAAAAGGGAAACCTCCAGCTCGATACGCGCGCGCACGCCATTGCCGGCGGCAAATCCGGCAAACCCGCCATCGACCCGGGAAACAGCCAGCGCAGTGAAATCCTACGGCGGATACAATCGACCGATCCGGACGAGCAGATGCCGCCGGAAGGACAACGGCTGACCTCCTCCCAAATCGCGCTGATTCAGCGCTGGATCGATGCCGGCGCAATTTGGCCGGATCGCGATGATTATTGGGCGTTCCAGCCGCCTCGAGAGATCGAACCGCCGCGGACCAGGCAAACCGCTTCCATTCGCAATCCGATCGATCGGTTCATTCAGTTTCGTTTGGAACAAGCCGGCATTACCCCAGCCCCGCAAGCGGACGCGCGCACCCGGTTGCGGCGGGCGTACGCCGATTTGATTGGCCTCCCGCCGACGCCGGCAGAGGCGGAAGCGTTTCTGAAGGACAAATCACCGGATGCATTCGAGCGGCTGGTCGATCGTTTGCTCAACGATCCGCGTTATGGCGAACGTTGGGCGCGGCATTGGCTCGATCTGGCGCGCTACGGCGAGAGCGATGGATATGAGGACGACAAAATCCGCCCGCGCGCCTGGCGTTATCGGGATTACGTCGTCCGCGCCTTGAATCAGGACAAACCATATGATCGTTTCGTGCAGGAGCAGATCGCCGGGGATGAAATGTGGCCGAATGATTCCGATGCATGGATTGCCACCGGGTTCGCCAGACTCGGCGCCTGGGATGGCATGTCCAAAGAACCGGAAAAGCAATGGCAGGATTTTCTCAATGACGCCACTGATGTCATGGGTTCGGTGTTTCTTGGTGTGACCTTGGGTTGCGCCAGATGCCACGATCATAAGTATGATGTCATTTCCCAGCGGGATTATTACCGCATGCAAGGCTTCCTGGCGGGTGTGAAACGCGACACACGTGATTGGCCGCATGGATTGCAGGAACCGGCCGCGGTCAAATTTGCGTTTCAGTCGGACCATAGCCGGTTGCAGCAACGGCGAAATGAACGAGACGAGTTACTCCAGCGCGCGCGCCAGGCCCTCGAACGAGAGCGAACCGGTCCATCCGCAAGCGCGGAGCAGAAAAAGTTTTCCGACGCGGACATTGCCAAAAAGGCCGAGACCGAAGCGCCGGGGCAGCTGGCCAGGCTCAATGAACAGATTACCGAGCTCGATCGTCGCGTGCGATTATCCGAACCGAAATTGGATGCGGTATTTCGCGATGGAACGCCGCCGCGAGAAACGCGATTGCTTCTTGGCGGCGAACTGCACCGGCCCGGACCCGAGGTGCAACCTGGATTCGTGGACGCCCTCGCTCCCGCGAATGCATCTGCCGAGCACGTTGACGCCAACCGTAGGCGCAGTGCCCTCGCGCACTGGTTGACTTCGGCAGATCATCCATTGACGGCCCGAGTCATTGTGAACCGCTTGTGGCAACATCATTTCGGTGAGGGCATTGTGGCCACCCCATCGGATTTTGGACGCAATGGCAAACGTCCCACGCATCCTGAATTGCTCGATTGGCTGGCGCGTGAATTGATTCGCCAGGGATGGAGCCTGAAGAAAATGCATCGGCTCATGATGACCTCCGCAGCGTACCAGCGCGCTTCGACGCACGTCGCTGCCGCTGCCGCCAAAGATCCGGAAAATCAACTCCTCTGGCGCATGAACCGCCGCCGATTGGAAAGCGAAGCGATCCGCGATACGATGCTCGCCGTGAGCGGCCGATTGCACCTGGCCATCGGCGGCCCCGGCGTTTACGCGCAACTCCCTCACGGTGTGAATGTGGCCTTTCCAAACAACGACAAAGAATTGAGTTGGGGCCTTTCCACTCCCGAACAAAATGTCCGGCGGAGCATTTACCTGTTTCAACGGCGAACGCTCACTTTTCCATTGATGGAGGTGTTTGACGCCGCGCCGATGAACCAATCCTGCGCGACCCGCCCGCAAACAACGGTCGCGCCGCAAGCGCTGGCATTATTCAACGGCGAGTTCGCGCGCGAAGCGGCCCGATGGTTTGGCGAAAGGCTGGAACGCGAAGCGGGCCATGACCCGGGCGACAAAATTCAACATGCGTTTCATCTGGCCTTTTCGCGCCCGCCGACTCGAAAGGAAATGAAACAAGCCAAACAGTTCCTCGCCGAACAAGCCGCCCGCCGGCATTCCGAACCGGATCCCCAACGGATGGCCTGGACAGATTTCTGTCACGTGCTGTTGAATGCAAACGAACTCATCTACATTGATTGACCTGACCTCATGAAAAAACCCGGATCGCTTCCGCAATTGGAATTGTCGCGCCGCCGCTTTATCGAGATGAGTCTGACGGCGGCCGCCCTCGCGCCGGCCTGGTCTCTTTCCGCAAAAGAACCGTTGTCAGCACTTGCCCCGAAAGCGCCCATGCTGCCACCGAAGGCGAAGTCGCTCATCCTCTTTGTCACGCAAGGCGGCATGAGCCAGATGGATACTTTCGATCCGAAACCGGAACTGGATCGGCATGATGGCAAAAAAATGACGCCCGAGATTCTGCCTGGAATTGAGGAGGTCAGGACGTTCTTCGGAGGCAAAGACAGTTCGCCCATCATGCGCAGTCCATACATGTTCTCCAAACATGGCCAATGCGGCATGGATGTCTCCGAACTCTTTCCCAACATTGCGGAATGCGTGGATGACCTCTGCTTTGTCCGCTCGCTGACTTGCGACAGCAACAGCCACACGCCGGCGTTATTTCAAATGAACACCGGCACGATTCAACAGGGATACCCATCGCTTGGCTCATGGCTGCTGTACGCTTTGGGCAGTGAGAATGCGGACCTGCCTGGATTCTGTGTGATGGTGCAGAAGAATTCGCTGGTGAATGGCGGTCCGGCAAACTGGGGCGCCGGCTTTTTGGGCGCGACTTTTCAAGGCACCTACCTGCGCAGTGGCATGACGCCGATTCTTCACTTGGAGGCGCCTCCGGATTTTCCGGTCGAAGCGCAAAAAGGGAGTATCCAATTCCTCCGCCAATTGAATGAACAGCATGGGCGCGGGCGTGAAGATGAATCGGCGCTCGGCGCGCGCATGGCCGCTTACGATTTGGCGTTGCGCATGCAAGCGCGCATGCCGGAAGCGGTGGACCTGTCCAAAGAAAGCGAAGAGACCCGCCAGCTTTATGGGCTCGACGATCCCGATACCGAGGACACCGGGCGGAAATGCCTGCTGGCCCGCCGCCTCGTCGAACGCGGAGTTCGCGTGGTGCAAGTTTACAGCGGGTCATCTCAATGCGGAGGAGCCTGGGACGCGCACAGCGATCTGAAAAATGGTCATCGCAAATGCGCCAAATGGATCGACCGCCCCGTGGCCGGTTTGTTGCGTGACCTGAAACGCACCGGCCTGCTCAGTCAAACGCTCGTTGTGGGCTTGAGTGAATTCGGCCGAATGCCCATTTCGCAAGGAGGCACCGGGCGCGATCATAACCCCGGCTGCCAAACGATCTGGCTGGCCGGCGCGGGAATCAAACCGGGCACCGTAGTTGGGGCCACCGATCCCCTCGGTTATCGCGCAGTTGAGTCGCCCTACCACATGCGCGATTTGCACGCCACCATCCTGCGCCTGATGGGGCTCGATGACATGCGGCTCACCTTTTACTTCAATGGCCGGCATCATCGTCTGACCGATAACGGCGGCCGTTTGATCGATGAGGCATTGGCGTGAAGTACCAATTAAGAGCCTGAACGACCTCTTGTTTTGACATGACTCCGACTCTGGAAACGCCTTTGAGATACTCTTTCGCATGAATTGCCGGCGCATTTTCTTCTTCCTCCTTTTCTGCATTTCAGGAGCGGGTTTTGCCGAAACCAAAGTCAACATTCGCGAACACGGCGCCAAAGGGGATGGCCGCGATCTCGACACCACCGCCATTCAAAAGGCCATCGACGCCTGCGCCAGCAACGGCGGAGGTCAGGTGTTGTTTCCCCCGGGGCAGTATCTCTCCGGATCGATTCATCTCCGCAGCGGTGTCACGCTTTTTCTCGAAGCCGGCGCGCGCTTGATCGGCACCACCAATCTCAATGCCTACACGCAACCGCAGCTACCCGATTTCATGCCCGAAGCCAAATGGGGCAAATGGCATCGCGGCCTCATCATCGGTGAAAATGTGCAAGACGCGTCCATTTGCGGTCCGGGTGTCATCGACGGAAATCGCGTTTTCGATCCGACCGGCGAAGAACGCATGCGCGGGCCGCATACCATTGTTTTCGTGAATTGCCGGCGCTTGGCTATCCACGATGTCACGATCATCGATTCCGCGAATTACGCGGTCTTTTTTCAAGTGAGCGACGACGTGGAATTCCGCAACGTCCAGTTCATCGGCGGGTGGGATGGCATTCATTGGCGAGGGGCGCCGGAACGCTGGTGCCGCAATGTCAGCATTGTCGATTGCTCATTTCAAACAGGCGACGACGCGATTGCCGGGCGGTACTGGGACCGCAGGTTGATTACCGGCTGCACTATCAATTCGTCGTGCAATGGCATTCGTTTGATTGGTCCCGCCACACGCCTGACGATTCACGACAATTTGTTCCACGGCCCTGGATTGCGGCCTCACCTGACGTCGCGCGAACATCAACGCACCAACATGCTTTCAGGCATCATTCTTCAGCCGGGCGCCTGGGACGCGACCCGCGGCCCGCTCGATGACGTTTTGCTTTCGAACAACACGATGCAACATGTCGCCTCGCCCGTTACGCTCTGGATCAAGCCAGGCAACACGGTTGGTCGGGTCGTCGTCAGCGGACTTAATGCCTCGGGGGTTTATCGCGCTGCGTTGTCGGTGGAAAGCTGGGCGGAAACACCGATCACCAATGTGGTGGTGCGCAACGCGCAAATCGAATTCACCGGTGGCGGCACAACCGCACAGGCGCAGACACCCGTGAGAGGGCCGGGGGTGGACGCACGTGCGCTCCCGGCGTGGGGCCTGTATGCGCGCCATGTGGAACGGCTCACGATGGAAGATGTGCGCCTGAGTTTTGTTCAGGAGGATCGGCGGCCCGTCCTCTTCGCCGATAGAGTCAAGGAGCTTGTCCTGGACAATGTCCGATTTCCAAAATTGAGCGGCGTCATCGAACCCGTCGTGCTGACGAATGGCACGAAGCGCGTCCGTGGCGCCGGCCAGATCGAGAATTCAGATTAGATTTACGCACTCAATGAGCCTGCGCCCGGAGAGGGACAAGAGGTGGATCAGGCGCTGGGCTGGCTCCAGACGTTGGTTTCGTTGGCGATGGCGTGCGTGTTGCGCGCGACGAATTTTCGACACGCTTCCTGAGCCTGGCGGACTTGTTCCGGCCCCATGCGCTGCAGGAGCGCGTCGCGCGCGGCGAGTGCGGGTTTGTGCCCTTGAACACCCGAGAGATTGTACCATTTGTAGGCCTCGACGAAATTCTGGTGAACGAACTCGCCCTTCTCATGGTAACTGCCGAGATTGAATTGCGCCTCGGCCAATCCCTGCTCGGCTGCCTTTTGGTAATACTTCACCGCTTCATTGAAATTCTGGCTTAACCCGAGCCCTGTCTCGTAAAGAAATCCCAGTTTGTTCTGAGCTTCGGCATAGCCTTGAATGGCCGATTTTTGAATCCATTTGACGGCTTCAGCGAGGTTCTGACCGACGCCCACTCCTTCCAGATAAGCCAACGCCAGGCAAAACTGCGCCGCAGCATGACCGCGCTGCGCCGCTAGCCGAAACCAATGGACTGCTTGAGCGTAATCCTGCGGAACAATTCGGCCTTCGAAATAATACAAGCCGAAATGGTACTGCGCCGCGGCGTGTCCCGATTCGGCCGCCTGTTGGAACCATTTGAAGGCTTCGGCATCGTCACGCGCCACACAATGTCCCTGCTTGTAAATCATCCCGAGCTTGTATTTCGCCTTGGACACGCCGTGTTCGGCCGCCTTCGTATACCAACGCGTCGCTTCGAGCAAATCCGCCGTCACTCCCAATCCGCGCTCGTGGCAAGCGGCCAGTTGAAATTCTGCCTCGGGAAATTCCTGCTGCGCCGCCTTTTCAAACCACGCCACCGCTTCGTGAAGATCTTTATAAACGCCCACGCCCATCTGATAAAGCTGGCCGAGCTCGTACTGCGCGCCGGCATGACCCAGGTCGGCCGCTTTCCGGAACCACTTGGCCGCTTCATAATAATCGACCGATCCAAACAGCTTGCGCTTGTGCGCGTAGGCGAGTTGAAATTGCGCGTCCACAAAATTCTGCTCGGCCGCTTTTTGCAGCCAGATTTGCGCTTGTGCCGGATCACGCGGCGCGCTTTTGCCTTCGAGATAAATCACGCCCAGCTTGTACTGCGCTTGCGGCACGCCTTGCTCGGCTGCTTTCAAATACGATTCGAGCGCGCCCGTGCTCCCCGCGGTTTGTGTTCGCTCCAATAAACCGGCCAGTTTCCCGTGCGCCACCGCCAAACCTTGATCCGCCGCTTTCCTATACCATTTCGCCGCCTCTTCGAGATCCATCGGCACGCCCCGTCCCTTTTCATAAAAAATGCCGAGCTGATATTGCACCATCGGATCTCCCTGCTCGGCCGCTTTGTGAAACCACTTCGCCGCCGCGGCGTAATCTTTCGCCACGCCTTCCCCCTTCGCGTACAGAAGTCCGAGTTTAAATGCCGCGCTCGTGTCCCCCTTTTCGGCCGCCGATTCGTAAAGCCGGGCGGCTTCGGCAAAGTTCTTCGGCTGTTGCGGCAACAAATCGCGCGTGAAAATAATTGTGCTGTTGGAGACTTCCTCCTTGGCACTGCTTGCAGCCAATGCCTGCCGGAAAATCATCGTTTCTTCCGAAGGCGTCGAAGCATCGCCGCCACCGATGAAAGAAGAATCACCCAAAGCGGCCATGTTGGGTTCCAAATCAGATCCCGCCTTTGAAGGTGCCTTGGGCGGCGATGGGGCTGTGCCCGGTTTTGCTGAAGTGGACGGCCCGCTGGAAATCAAAGGATCGTTTGCCGGACCTGCTTCCGAATCCTTGGTTTTTTTCTTGAGCGGCATCGGGTCGGGCCAAACATTCCAACCGGTTTCTTTCTCTTTCGGTTCCTCTGCCGCAGCCTCGCCGGAAAAGGCCTTTTTCAGCCAGCCTTTAAAGGAGAAGCCCGAGGAGGGTTTGCCTCCGGATTTATCTTCCGGCGTTTTCATCGATTCAACTTAATGGACCTTCGCAGGTCATGTCACCGCCGCCTAACATTTCGCTACGCTGTTCAGACCGCCCCAACCGGGTTCCGATGGAGGATCAACTGACGACGCCGAGTCTTAACGATCGAATTGAAAATGTAAATCTTGAACGGGCTATTGAGCTGTTGAACCGGGCTATGACTGCGATGCAATGGACCGCGAGTGCGCCTCTGAGTCAGAACCGCGGGGGTGCGCCGGTTCCGGCTCAGCAAACTTCCGTCGCAAACTTCGTCGATCTAAAACAGAGGCCGCGTTTTTCGAATGGTCAGTCCGTGATGGGAAGCAGAGCAATTGGAGGTGTCTATCCCGTCCGACAAAGTTGGCGACAAAGATTCGGAGGTGTTGGTTGAAAAGGCGTGTGACAGGCGGGACGCCGGTCCTGTGCTTTGCTCTACGAAAAGGTAATAAAAAAGCGTTGGCGGGCTTTGATGACCACGCCAACGCAATGTGG
>JBFMDG010000035.1:0-20391 GCA_040754135.1 Verrucomicrobiota bacterium | reverse complement strand
CTGTTCGGAACCATCCTGCTTCTTTTCCTGCCGGTTTCCCCATTTCTTCTCGATGGATTGCTTGCGATCAGCATTGCGCTCTCGTTGCTCATTGTCCTGGTGATTCTTTATTTGCGCGAGCCAGCCGAATTCACCGGGTTTCCCACGCTCCTCTTGTTCGTAACCCTTTTCCGTCTCGCTTTAAACGTGGCCTCGACACGTTTGATCCTGCTCGATGGCTACGCCGGCCATATCATCGAGGCCTTTGGAAATTTCGTCGTGCGCGGCAATTACGTCGTGGGAATGGTCATCTTTCTCATTCTGGTGTTGATCAATTTCGTGGTCATCACCAAAGGCGCCGGGCGTATCGCCGAAGTCGCGGCGCGTTTCACTTTGGATGCACTGCCCGGCAAACAAATGGCCATCGATGCCGAGTTAAATGCGGGAGTGATCAACGAAGTCGAGGCGCGCACTCGCCGCCGCAAACTGGAACAGGAATCGGACTTCTATGGCGCGATGGATGGCGCCAGTAAATTTGTTCGAGGCGACGCCATTGCCGCCGTTCTCATCACGCTTATCAACGTCCTCGGCGGGTTTGCCATCGGCATCGTGCAAAAAGGAATGGCGGTGTCGGATGCGTTGCAGCGGTTCACACTGCTCTCGATTGGTGATGGCCTGGTTTCGCAGATTCCGGCGCTGATTACTTCGACGGCCGCGGGCATTCTTGTCACACGCGCCGCTTCGAAAAACGATTTGGGCAACGAGCTGGGCAAGCAGCTGCTCTTTTACCCGCGCGCTTTGAAAGCGCTGACTCTAATGCTGTGCGTCATGGCCTTGGTGCCCGGGCTTCCTATGGTGCCGTTTTTAGCGCTGGCGATCGGCACTGGATTCCTGGCCCGGCTCCTCAAACAATCGCCGGCATCGAGCACCGCGCCGGCCGAGAGCAACGCCGCGGCGCGTGATGGCGGCTCGAAAACTTCAACCACTGGTCCGGCTGCCGGCACGGAGAAACTCGAAACGTTGCTGAACGTCGATTCGCTACAAATCGAGCTCGGTTATGGACTCGTCAGCCTGGCCGATACCCGCAAAGGCGGTGACTTGCTCGAACGCATCACGGGCGTGCGGCGCAATTTCGCGCAGGAGATGGGCGTCATCGTTCCGCCGATTCGGTTGCGCGACAATCTCCAGCTCGGCGCGAACGAATATCGATTTTTGCTCAAGGGCAATCCCATGGCGCGCGGAGAATTGATGCCGGGCCAATGGCTCGCCATGAATGCAACGCAAAGCAAGATTACGCTCAAAGGCATTCCCACGGTCGAGCCTGTGTTCCAACTTCCCGCCATTTGGATCAACGATCTCGAACGGAAAAACGCCGAGCTCAGTGGTTACACCGTGGTCGATGCCGCCTCGGTGCTGGTGACGCATCTTTCGGAAACAGTGAAGCGGCATTGTCACGAGATTTTGACGCGGCAGGATGTGCAGGTGCTGCTCGACAACCTGAAGCAAACGCATCCGACGGTGGTGAACGAATTGATTCCGAATCCGCTGAATGTCGGACAAGTGCAGCGCATCCTGCAGAATCTGCTCGCGGAAGGGATATCGATCCGGAACCTCGCGGGCATTCTTGAAAAGGTGGGCGATTACGCCGCCTTCACCAAAAATCCCGATGAGCTCTCGGAATACGCGCGCCGCGCGCTGGGGCCGCAATTGGCCCGGCCCTTTCAAACCGAGAACGGCGCGTTGCGAGCGATCACGCTCGATCCGCGCCTCGAGCAGCAGATCGCGCAAGGCGTGCGGCAAACGGCGACGGAAATTTCGCTCAGCATGGAACCGCGATTGGCCCGGCATCTGGTGGACACACTTTCGAAATCCATTCAACAAATGCTGGCTTCGGGTCATCCGCCGGTGGTGCTTTGCGCGCCTCAAATCCGCCTCGCTTTCCGCCGGTTTTTTGAAGCGACCTTTTCCGATCTGGCGGTGCTGGCCTACAACGAAATTCCTCCGCGCATCGAAGTGCATAACACGGCGGTGGTGGGAGGACTGGAATGAGGCCGCGAGCCGTTGTTCCTGGTGGATAAATCTCTCCGGACGCAATGAACGTTGTTCCCTTTTTAGCCGATTCGGCGGTTGACGCGGTCACCCAAATCCGCGAGACGCTCGGGCCCTCCGCGGTCGTTCTGGATGTGCGTCAGGTGAAAGCGGAAGGGTTGTCGCGGCTCTGGCGCAAACCGCGCATTGAAGTGCTCGCCTGCGTTCCAGATCCGGCCGAAGCCGCGGAGGATCCGGTTGCCGAATTGCGACAGGAATTGGCGCTCCTCAAACAACGATTCGACGAGCGAAGCGCCGCTTCCGCATGGATGGCGGCGCCGCCAGCGCAAACCGCGATTGAAGATTTATCAGGCCGGCGCGCAGGAATTGAAGATACGGAGTTTGAAACGATCGCGGCGCGCCGTGTGGCCACCGGTGGATGGCGGGCCGCGTCCGTTTTCGAACGATTGGGTGTTCTTCCGTTGCATGCGCAACATTTGGTGGAGCGCCTGCAATGGTTGCATGGGGAAGCCGCGCCAGCTTCGCTTGCGGACGAACTCGCTTTGGCGCGCGCCTTGTTTCAACAGCTTTGGAATGAGCCCGAGCCAATCGATGAAACGCGTCCGCAGATTTTCATCGGCCCGCCCGGCAGTGGGAAAACAACCGTGCTTTGCAAATGGCTGACCCACCTTGTGCTGCTCGCCGGACGCCACGCGCGCGTTTGGCGCCTGGATGGGCGCACCGCCAACACCGCGGAATCGCTAAGCGTGTATTGCGAAATCCTCGGCGTGCCCGTGGCGCACGGTTGTCCCGACTCGGCCACTCGAGCGGGCGGGGAACTTGTGTTCATCGATGTGCCGGGGGTGGACTGGCGTGATGCGAGCGCGCTGCAGGATTTGTGGGATCGCCTTCAGCCACTCGGAGCGCAAGTGCACCTGGTGTTGAACGCGGCTTACGAGACCCCATTGCTTCTGGCGCAATTGCGAGGGTTCGCGAGCGCGCCGTTGAGTGGTTTGGTTTTTACGCATCTCGACGAAGAGACGCGCTGGGGCAAACTTTGGAATTTTGTGTTAGGCACAAATTACTCGCTGCGGTTTTTGAGCGCTGGGCAAAATATTCCAGGAACATTTTTGGAAGCCTCTTCCGAAAAAATCTGGAGTGCGCAATTCCCCAATAAATAAAGGCATTTCGTGCGCTTCGAGGCGCGCGAAAACCGGCTGGCAGACCATCTGCTAAGTGCCGATTCGAACGCAGGTCTTATGAGATTAATGATGATACTCGGCGGGCTCCTGGGGTTCACCATCGGCGTCGGTTTCGGCCTCGCCCAGTCCAGCGGTTGGCCTTCCATATTGTGGCGCGCCAGCCTGGCGGCTTATGTGGGCGGCCTGTTGCTGCGCTGGTGGGGACGTGTTTGGGCGCGGAGTCTCCAGCAAGCCCACCAGGAACGATTCGCCAATTCCGGCAATTCATCGACAACACCTGCTTCCGGGAAAACGAAGTTATGATTTCGAAGCCAGCAGAACTCACGGCCAAAGGAGCCGATCCTCACCCGAACCCAACCGAACTGTGGCACCGTTACCACCGTGATCGCGGCGGCGCGGCCGAAGAAGAAATCGTCCGGCGGTATCTGCCCCTCGTCAAAACGGTCGTCGGCAAACTGGCCATGACTTTGCCCTCGCATGTGGACACGGAAGATCTCTACAGCGCTGGACTGGTCGGTTTGTTGAATGCCGTGCGCAATTTTGATTTGAAGAGCGGCACCTCGTTCGAGACTTATGCGCGCGTGCGGATTCGCGGCGCGATTTTTGACGAACTGCGGCGCATGGATTGGGTGCCGCGCTCGGTGCATAGCAAAGCGCGCAAAGTGCAGGCCGCCATGCAAGCGGTGGAACAGTCCAAGGGCCGATTGCCCACCGAAGCGGAAGTGGCGGCGGCATTGAAGATTTCCGTTTCCGATTACCGCCATTGGCTGGAGGAAATTCGCCCGGCCTCTTTTGTCTGTCTCGATGCCGCGCAACATTCCGAACAGGAAGACGGCGCCTCGCAATACGAGAGCATCGCTGACCAACGCCAGGAAAGTCCGGAAGACGGGGCCAGCCGCAACGAAATGGCGCGCCTGATCGCGGAGCGGTTGGAAGAGCTTCCGGAAATGCAGCGCAAGGTTCTCGCCCTTTATTATTTCGAGGACATGCGTCTGCGCGAAATCGCAGAGGCGTTCGGGCTGACCGAGTCACGCATTTGCCAGATTCATGCGCAGGCGATTCTCTCGATCAAATCGTTCCTCAAAAAGCACGAAGCTTGTGCGTTGTAATCCCTCTCCCGGACAGCTTCCATGATTGTCATTTTTGGCGCGATTATCGTAACGGTCTCGGTTCTGGGCGGCTTCGTCATGGCCGGCGGCCATATTCCCGCCCTCTTGCATCTCTCCGAACTCATCATCATCGGCGGCGCCGCTCTCGGCGCTCTCGTGGTCATGTCGCCGAAAAAAGTTCTGGTCGATTTGATCAAGCAGGTCCTGCACGCTTTTAAAGGCGCGCCTTACGACAAATCGGCTTACGAAGATCTCCTCAAAGCGCTCTACGAACTGTTCCTCCTCGGCCGTCGCAATGGCATGATTGCTCTCGAAGAACACGTCCTCAATCCTTTCGCCAGCTCGATCTTCACCAAATACCCAAGCTTCATCAAAAACAAGCACGCTGTGGAATTCCTCTGCAACGGCCTCCGCCCAATCATCGACGGCAAGATCAAACCCGATCAGTTGAAAATGCTCATGGAGATCGAAATGGAACGCATGGAAGAAGAACACCACGCGCCCATTAGCGTGCTCTCGAAAACCGCCGATGCCATGCCGGGATTTGGCATCGTCGCCGCCGTCCTCGGCATCGTCATCACCATGGCCGCCATCTCCGGGCCGATCGAAGAGATCGGGCATAAAGTGGCAGCCGCACTCGTCGGCACGTTTCTTGGAATTCTCATGTCCTACGGATTTCTCAATCCGCTCGCCGTCAATCTCGAATTCATCGGCGCGGCCGAGTCCTCTTACATCCGCTGCATTTCCGCCTCAGTCATCGGCTTTGCCAATGGCATGGCGCCCATCATGGCTGTGGAAGTCGCTCGCCGCGGATTGAGCAGTGAAGTCAAACCCAACTCGGAAGATTTCGAAACGATGTTAAAGGCGCTCAACAATCCGGCCAAAGCCTGATGTTTCACCAAACCAGTCACATCGGCCGGCAAAACGAGTTGCGCCAAGCCCGCGCCTCGCAACCGCAGCAAAAGCGCTGATCATTTCAAACAACTCTTGCGCATATGGCGAAAAAACACGGACATCACGGCGGCGCGTGGAAAGTGGCATATGCCGATTTCGTGACGGCCATGATGGCTCTGTTCATGGTCCTCTGGTTGAGTTCTCAGGATCAGAAAATCAAGGAAGCGGTGGCGCGTTCGTTCAAAAATCCGTTCTCGTCGATCACCAAAGATTCGACCGGCATCATTCCCAACAAAGAAACCCAGGCTTTGAAATCGAGTCAGGGCAATTTCGATTCGGCCTCGGCCGTCGAGTTGACCATGCTGCGGCGGTTGAATGAAGATCTCTTAAAGACCCTTCAGAAAACTCCCGACATGGAACAGGAGGAAACGGTCAAACTGGAACTTACGCCCGAAGGGCTGCGGATCAGCGTTTTCGATCGTGCGCGCAAACCGGTATTCGAGCTCAACTCCGAACTTTTCACGGAATATGGCGCTTGGGTTTTTTCGACGCTCGCCTGGCAAATTGCGCGTTACCCGAATTTCACCGTGGAACTGGAAGGCCACACCGAAAAGGGCCATGCGCCGACCAGGCAAAATTACTCGAACTGGGAATTGACCGCAGACCGGGCTAATTCCGCGCGCCGCAAACTCATTGAACATGGTGTTGCGTCGGAACAGATCCGTAAAGTGGCCGGTTATGCCGAGACCCAGCCGATGCCGAATTACGCGCCAGAAAATGAAATCAACCGTCGCGTCAGTGTCATGCTCAAAGTAGGCGACAAGAATCGCAATTAACTCCCATGGCCGAATCATTTGTCCCGCTGGTGCCCTCGGGGAGTCTGGCCGTTGAAGAAGCCACTCCTTTTCGGCTGAAAGTTCTGCCGCAAAAAACTTCCGCTCCGTTTCATCCATTAGCGGCGCCCGCTCCCGCTGCCTCGGCGCCGGCCGAACCTACGCCGACCACACCGCACGGCCCGCCCCGGGTCACACTGCATCGTGAAGGCAACCAGGTGACGCAGATTTCCATCCAATGCTCGTGCGGCCAGACGATCGAACTGGCGTGCGTGTATTGAGCGAGCAACGCTCTGCAAGCGCGAGCAGATAAAAGAGTGAAATGGATCGACTTGCTCGGCGCGATTCGCTGAGCTCTCCGCCGGCATTTTCGTCCAGCGATCCAACCGCTGACTTTTTCAAAACACAGCACGGAAGCATCTCGTACCGTCTTGTGCACTTTCGCGCGGGCCACACTCCAATTTTTTTTCGGCAACGCGCGCTCCACTTTCTGATTTGGTTAGAGCGCGGGCGTCTTTCGAGCCCGGCAAAAAATACTTTTGCTGGAAAGTTTTTCCGGCGTGTCTTCGCCGCCAATGTGCAAAAAGCCCAATAAAATCAGGCGTTTCGCTGATGGCATATCCGCTGCTCAGCACCTTCACGCAATGAACGTCAGTCTTTACCAGGCCGCTTCTGCCTTGAACGCCACAACGCGATGGCAGGAGTTGATTGCCGAGAATCTGGCCAGCAGTTCCATTCCGGGATTCAAAAAGCAGGAGCTCTCCTTTGCGGCGGTGGAATCGGGTCTCATGTCCAAAGCCAACGATCCAGCGCAAGCCGCGAAATTCACCATGCCGCGCGTGCGCGCCGTAACCAATTTCCAAACCGGCGACATGAAATACACCGGGACGAAGACGGATGTGGCGCTGGAAGGGCGCGGATTTTTTGAAGTGCAACTTCCCAACGGCGCGCTGGCTTACACGCGAGACGGTGAATTTCGGTTGAACGCGCAAGGGGTGCTGGTCACGAAGGGCGGTTTTCCCGTGCTCGGCACGAATGGCACGATTCAATTTGATCCGCGCAATCCGCAGCCCTTTTCCATTTCCGCCACGGGTGAAGTCAGCCAGGGAGCGGAAAACCGTGGCCAGATTAAAGTGGTCGATTTCAACAATCCACAATTGCTCACTCCCACCGGCGCCGGTTATTTCCTGGCCAATGATCCCGGATTGCAAGTGACAGAAGTGGAAACTCCGAATTTGCGTCAGGGCTATCTCGAGTCCGCCAACACCTCGCCTGTGCAGGAGATGTCGAATCTGATTTCAGCGATGCGCCATTTTGAAGCGAACCAGCGGATCATTCAAATGCAGGACGAGCGCATGAGCAAAGCCATCCACGAACTCGGGAGCCCGTCATGAGGTGTCACGCTGTCATTCGTCCATGGCGCGTGGCCCGGAGTGGCGCGCGATCCAGCCGCCTGTCTGCTCATCCCGGAACTTTGTAAGTTATGTTGCGCGCTCTTTATTCTTCATCGGCGGGCATGCAATCGCAACAGCTCAACCTGGATGTGATTGCGAACAACCTGGCGAACGTCAACACCACCGGGTTCAAGAAAAGCAAAATTGAATTTCAGGATTTGCTTTATCAAACGACCCGCGCCGCTGGCGCCGAGCAGGGCGGCGGCAACCTGCTGCCCACCGGATTGCAAATCGGCCACGGCTCGCGGCCGGTGGCCACATCAAAGATTTTTACCAATGGCGAAGTGACGCAGACGGGCGAGCGGCTCGACCTGGCCATTCAAGGCGACGGTTTTTTTGAAGTGCAGATGCCCGATGGCACACGCGCTTACACGCGCGACGGCGCTTTCAAGACCGCGGCGGACGGACGCATCACGACCAGCGATGGTCTGGTGGTGCAGGGCGGGTTCCAACCGATCCCGGCGGGAACGACCGGCATCAGCATTTCTGCCAACGGCGAAGTCACGACCATGGGTCCGAATGGAAAGCAGACGTTCCGCGTGCAGCTCGTTCGCTTTCCCAATGCCTCCGGATTGGAAAGCACTGGCCGGAATCTGTATCGCGAAAACGAAGCGTCGGGCGCTCCGGAACTGGGCAATCCTGGCGAAAATGGTTTTGGCGAACTGGCTCAGGGTTACCTCGAAATGTCCAACGTCAAAGTTGTCGAGGAAATGGTCAACCTGATCGTCGCGCAACGCGCCTATGAAATTAATTCCAAAGCCGTGCAAGCGGCCGACGAAATGATGCAAATGAGCAACAATCTCCGTCGTTAATGAACTTTTTTTGTAAACCCCACCTCACCGTCCTCCTCCTGCTCCTGCCTCAATGCAGCGGGTTTGCTCAAACCGGTGCCACCGGCAAACCCGCTGCGTTTCTTCTGCAAAGCAGCGCGGCCGTGGACAGTTCCGGGGTTTTCCTCCACGAGATCGTTCAGCTCCCGGTCCATGAAGCCTTTCCTCGATTGCGTATCGGCGATGCGCCCGCGTTCGGCCAGGACTTGTTTCTGACACGCGAACAGGTCCTGGAAAAACTTCGCGCTACCCAGCCCGACCTGGTCACCACCAACTGGTCCGGAGCCAAGCGCGTGCGCATCAGCCGTCGCGCCCGCAGCCTGGGCGAAACGGAATTGGTCAGCCTTTTGACCGAGGCGTTGCAGCGCGAACTGTTTCGTGACAAAGGCGAATTGGAGATCTCACTGACGCGCACCTGGACGCCGGCGTCGGTCCCCGATGAATCCCTTCAATTGAAGCTGCTCGATTTTCCCGCCACTGGAGTGCCAACCAAAACCCTGTTGCTGAGATTCGAACTCCGCAGTGAGCGGGAAAGCTTTGGCCCATGGCAAACCACCGCGCACGCCCGTTTCTGGCGCGATGTTTACGTCACACCCTACCTGCTCAAGCGAGGGCACATCGTGTCCGCATCGGATTTTCGACGCGAACGCAAAGATCTGCTTTCGCTGCGCAATCCCGCGTTGACACTTCCGGAAGATGAACCGATCGAGATGCTGCAGAGTTTGCCGGCGGGTGAAGTGCTGACCGAACGCGCCTTTCGCTTGAAGCCCGCTGTCATGCGCGGCCAAGTGGTGGCCGGGCTCGTCCAGGATGGTTCGATGACCATTTCTCTCAAAGTGGAGGTGCTCGAAGATGGTCTTACCGGGCAGTTGGTGCGCGTCCGTAACCTGCAATCCAAACGCGAACTTCGCGGGAAAGTGCAAAATGAACAATCGATCCTTATTTCCCTTTAACCTCCGATGGAATCTCGCGGCCATCCGGCCGGCGCGCGGCTGTTTTTCTGGCGCGCTTTTCGTCGCCGCCCTCCTCTCGGCCAATTCTCTTTGCGCCGATTCGCTTTGGAAAGAGGAGAGCGCGCGCCCGATGTTTTCGGACAAACGCGCCGCCGCAGTTGGGGACGTGCTGACGATTTTGGTTCAGGAAAACAACGCTGCCAGCAAAGACACCAGCACCAAGAGTTCGAAGAAATCCGGACTGGACGCCAGCATTGCGTCGTTTCTTTATGGGCCCGCCGCAAGCGGGCTTTTGACGAAGGGCGGCAAATATCCCGCGTTCAAGATGAGCTCGAGCCAGGACTTCGACGGTGGCGGCTCGATCAACAACAGCGAACAAATTACCGCGCGCATTGCTGTGCGGGTGATGGATGTTTTGCCGAACAAGAATCTGGTCATCGAAGGCACACGGCAAACTTCGTTCGGAGGGGAAGTTCAGGACGTAGTCTTGCGCGGGGTTGTGCGCAGCGAAGACATCACCGCGAACAACACGGTGTTCAGCTACAATGTCGCCGATGCCTCGATCAAATTTATTTCCCGCGGGAGCGTCTCGAATCCACAAAAGAAAGGCTGGTTCACTCGCGCGTGGGAGAAATTGTCACCGTTTTGATCCCGCTTTGGTTGTTCTCGTGATCGTTATGGCTTTCAAGAAGCTCAATCAGTCCGGGGTGGAGTGCCGGAGTGTTGTGGAAGGCAGCGCCAGGCTCCTTTCTTCCGCCACTTGCCCAGGCCGCTTCCGATTTCGTTTTGGGAAACCGGGAGCACAGGATGTGTCGCGTACTTCCTGTCTCCCGCGTTTCCTGTTTTTGACTCTGGTTTTTGCGTTGCTGCCGGTCACGCCGCTCAAGGCCACGGGCAGCCGCGTGAAAGATCTGGTGATGATTGCCGGCGCACGCGACAACCAGTTGGTCGGATATGGATTAGTCACCGGACTGGCTGGTGAAGGCGATAAAAACCCGATCTACACGCTGCAAACGATTGCCAATATGCTGCAGCGTTTCGGTATCACCGTTCCCCCAGCCACGCTGCAATCCAAGAATGTCGCGGTCGTGATGGTCACGGCGGACATTCCTGCTTTCAGCAAGGCGGGAACGCGCCTCGACGTCAATGTCTCCTCGCTCGGGGACGCCAAGACATTGCAAGGCGGCGTGCTGTTGCAAACGCCGCTGCTCGGCGCGGATGGAAAAGTTTACGCGGTGGCCCAGGGCGCTCTTTCCGTCGGGGGCTTCATTGGCGGCGCCGGCGGGCCCGGTGGCGCCACCGTGCAGAAAAATCATCCCACCGTGGCGCAGATTATTGGCGGGGCTTTGGTTGAAAAAGAGATTCCGGCGACCATTGTGCGGGAGAATTTTATCGAACTGCTGTTGCGCCAGCCCGATTTCACATCCGCCGCCCGGCTCTCGGCGGCGATCAACGCAAAGTTCACCAACAGCGCCATGGCCCTGGATTCCACGAGCGTGCGCGTGCGCATTCCCGAAGCCGTCGAAGGCTTTCCCGTGGACTTCATCGCCCGGCTTGAATCCATCGAAGTGACGCCGGACGCGCCGGCGCGAATCATTATTAACGAACGCACCGGCACAATCGTCGCGAACGCGCGCATCAAGATTTCCAACTGCGCCGTTTCGCACGGCAATCTCACGATCAACATCGCTTCCTCGCTCGATGTCTCGCAGCCCAACCCGCTCAGCCAAACGGGCGAAACGGCAGTCACGCCCCGCACCGATACCACGGTCACTGAAAACAAAGCGGCGCTGATTGCCATTCCCGAATTGCCGACCGTCGAGAAGGTGGCGGAAAAGTTGAGTGCGCTGGGCGTGTCGCCGCGGGATATGATGGCGATTTTTCAGGCAATGAAACAAGCCGGCGCCTTGCAGGCCGAATTGATCATACGTTGATATGGAAATCCCCGCGCTGAAACCTCACATCGCGATTTCGCAACTGCCGCTGGAAAAGCTCGCGGACAATCCGCACCTGTCCGAGCCGCAAAAAGTCGCGGAGCTGACGCGGCAATTTGAAGCGGTGTTGCTGCGCCAGATTTTGCAGGAAGCGCAAAAGCCGGTTTTCCCGTCACGATTTACCGACAATTCAGCCGCGGCGCAGATTTATCGCGACATGGCCACGGCGCAATGGGCCGATGCCATCAGCAAATCCGGGACGATGGGGCTGGCTGACGCGCTCCAGACACAACTGGTCCGCGAGCTCGCGCCTGCCGAGGATATCGCATCCAAAATTTCCGATTGATCCCATGCTTTCCCACATTCAACGCCTGATCGAAGCGCTTCGCGACGAATTGAAACAGTACGGAGAAATGCTCGCCCTTCTCGATCAACAACAGGAACAAGTCATGGCGCGCGCGGCCGATGAACTCCTGCAAACCGTCGCTACCGTCAATCAGCAAAGCGGAGTTATTCAACAGGCGCGGCACGATCGGCATGAATGCCAGCGCGACCTGGCGCGATTCCTCGAACTCGAAGCGGATGCACCTTTTGAAGCAATCCTGCCGCACCTGCCGGAGGATCACCGGTATCTCGTGCGCACACTCGTGGACGAGAACAACGAATTGCTGCTGCGCGTCCAGCAAAGGGCGCGACAAAATCATTTGCTGCTGACTCGTTCGCTCGAATTGATGCAGCGTTTCATTAACACGCTCGTGCCGGGCACGCGCGCGACGGTTTACAATGGCGACGGCCATCTTTTTTCCCCGGCCGTTCCCGCTCGCGCTCTTTACGAAGCCGTCGGATAAACCGGAGCTAAAGCGATGTCACTTTTCGGAACATTGGATCTCGGACAACGCGCACTGCAGGCGCAACGGCAGGGCGTCGAAGTGACCGGCCATAACCTGGCGAATGTCAATAACCGCGCCTACACCCGGCAGCGCGTCCAGATTCAAACGGCTCCCGCGATCGAAACTTCCCTTGGCGCCATCGGTACCGGCGCGAATGCCGCCGCCATCCGGCAGATTCGCGATGTGCTCATCGATCGGCAGATCGAAAGCGAAGGCAGCATTGGGGGTTATTGGGAAGCCCAGCAACGCGCCCTGCAATATGCGCAAGCGAATCTCGGCCAACTCATCGATCGCCAGGCGACCGGTCCGGAGGGCTCCGCCGCGGCCAATGGCATCGGTGGCCAGCAGGGAATCGCCGAGGGATTGCAGGACCTCTTCAACGCGTTTCAGGGGCTCTCGACCAATCCGACGTCGCTCAGTGAACGCCAGGTGCTGCTGCAGAAGGCGGCGACCCTCGCGACGAAGTTCAACCAGACCGGGGAACGTTTGACGGAATTAAACGCTTCGCTCAACGCCTCCGTGCAAGAAGAGACCGCCAAGGCGAATGAATTGCTCAGCGCTATCGCACGCTTGAACGATCAGATTGCCAACTCCGAATTGCGGTCCGGCGGCATGGCCAACGATTTGCGCGACCTGCGCCAGGAAAAAGTCGAGGAACTTTCCCGCCTCGTAAAATTCGAGCTCGCCAATGATCCCTCCGGCGCCATCGACCTCTCGGTCGGCGGCGTCACGCTCGTCGAGGGCGGAAGCCTGGTGGATTCGATCGAAGCTTACGATGCCGGAGGTGGGCGCTTTCTGATCCGAGCCAAATCTGCCGGCACAGAATTAACTGTTGCAGGCGGGTCGATTTCAGGAACGATTGCGGCGCGCGATGGGGCTTTGGCGGTGTTGAAAAGCGATTTGGATAACCTGGCCGGGCTATTGATCCGCGAAGTCAATCAGGTCCATACCGCCGGGTTCAGCCTGACGGGGAGCACTGGGGCGGATTTCTTTTCGGGCACAGATGCAACCAGCCTGCGGGTGAGCGCGGCTCTGCAGGGAAATCCGGCGCTGATTCAAGCCAGCGGAACGAAAGATGCCGTGGGAGATAATCAGATCGCGCTTGCTCTCGCTCAACTGAGCGAGAAAAAACACGCCACTCTCAATGGTCAGACTTTCCACCAGGATTATGCGCGGACCGTGTCCGCGCTCGGGTCGGCGCTCGCCCAGGCCAATAACGAGCTCAGCGACCAAAATGCGGTCGAGCGGATGCTCAAATCACAGCGCGACAGCGTGAGCGGCGTTTCGCTCGATGAAGAAATGACACTGTTGGTCAAGTATCAACAGGCCTTTGAAGCCTCCGCCCGTTTGATCACGACCGTAAACGAGTTGATTGAAACCGTCGTCAACCTGAAACGATAAGCTATGCGCTCAACTCCTTTGGACCATTGCATCATCCCACCCGGTTGGTGCAGAAACTAACATTTTAGATGCGCGTCACATCCAACAGTTTTCCAGAAACCCTGGTCAATCAACTTGGGCGACTTGCCCTCCGTCAAAACCGGCTTCAGGCTCAGGCTGCCACAGGGCAGCGGGTGGAATTGCCTGAAGATGATCCTTCTGCGATGCGGCGGGTTCTCGATCTGCAAGCGGAGTCGCGCCGCGTCGAGCAGTACCGCCGCAATATTGGCGTGCTTCAGGAAGGCGCCCAGGCCGCTTACGCCGTTTTAAAAGGCCTAAAAAAGATCTCTGATCGCGCCAACGAAATTGCCGTGCTGGCCGACGGCACCAAATCGCCGGAGCAATTGACCATTTACGCGGGGGAAATCACACAGCTCATCAAACAGGCCGCCGAATTGGCCAACACCAAACATCGCGGAGATCATCTCTTTGCCGGCACGAAAACAAACCAGCCGCCATTCGTCGTCACCGCTAACGCCGCCGGTCAAGTAACGGCTGTCACTTACCAGGGCAACACCAGCATTGCTGAAAGCGAGATCGCTGAAAATACGACTTTGTCAGTTCAAACTCCCGGCGCAAATGCCAGCGGCGCCGGACCGACTGGCCTGCTCGCGGATTCCCGGAGCGGCGCCGATTTGTTCGCGCATTTGATTTCTTTGCAAAACAACTTGCTGGCCGGAAATACGACGGCCATTCAATCCACCGACAAAGCGCAATTGCTCAAGGATGAAGATCATTTGATTTTGCAAATGGCCGGCAATGGGGCGGTGCAATCGCGGCTGGAAGCGACCGAAAATTTGGCCCGGAGCCGCACACTCACACTCGAATCGCAAGTTTCAAAAGAAGCCGACGCCGATCTCGCGCAGACGCTCGTGCGCCTCACCGAAACTCAGAATGCTTACCGCGCCGCCCTGCAAAGCGGTGGAACGATTCTCAACAAATCGCTGCTCGATTTCTTGAGATAACCGCGACTTCCTCAACGGGCACCGGGCGGGAGAACTGGGCTACAAATGGAAAAGAGAAGGGTGCAAAAGTCAGAAAAAAGTTTCGCGGCACGTCGCGGTTCAATATGGGCGCCGCTGTTTGCCGGCTAATTTTTCCAGAGCTTCAAGCAATGATTCCCAATCGCTTCGTTCCGTTTCCCACCCGCTTGAAAAGCGGAGGACGCGTCCCGATTGGGCTTTGGAATAGCCCATGGCTTGCAGCACGTGAGAGGGTTCCTCTTTGCCGCTGGCGCAGGCGGATCCGGTGGAAACAGCAAAGCCGAGTTTGTCGAGTTTGACCACCCAGCGTTGCTGACAATCGGCCTCAGGCATGAGCGCGGAGACGGTGTTCCAGAGTCGATGGCTGGCCGCGCCCACTACTTCGGTTCCGGGTACCCGTTTCGCCAAGGCGATTTCAAACGCGCGGCGCATCGAGAGTTTTTGCGACAGTGAGTTCGAGGCCATCATTGTTTCGCGAATTTCGATCGCTGCCATCATGGAAAGCACTCCAGGCACGTTTTCCGTTCCAGCGCGGCGACCTTCCTCCTGCGGACCGCCGCGGAACAGCGGCTCGATTGGTCCGGTGGCGGGGCATTTCAGGAAACCGACGCCGCGCGGTCCGCCGAATTTATGCGCTGAACCGCTGACAAAGTCGCATGCACCCAGACCGGCAGCGGGCAATTTGCCGATCCATTGTGTGGCGTCGCAGAAGAACAGGCATTCGTGGCTGCGTGAGAATTGCAGCAACTCATTCCAAGGTTGCAGGACGCCAGTTTCATTGTTGGCGGCCATGACCGCGATGCCATGGGGACGGCGTTTTGAAGCCTGTTCTTCCATCCAATCGAGATCGACAACTCCCGAAGGCCGGGATGGGATCAGGCGAAGGCGTTTGCCAAAAAAATGGCGGGCCGGCTCGAGCATGGACGGGTGTTCCAAAGAAGAGATCCAAACTTCACCAGCCGAGTTGCCACTGCGGGCCAGGTGGTGCCAAGCCAGGTTATTGGATTCCGTGGCGCCGGAGGTCCAGACGATATCGAGCGCGTCGCAACCAAAAAATCGCGCGAGACTTTCCCGCGCCTGGCTGAGCGCGGCATCGGCGCGCGCCCCGATGCGATGCGGGCTCGAGGGGTTGCCAGGAAAGTTTTGCACGGCTTCGAGCCAGGCCTGCCGCGCCTGCGGCAGCATTGGCGACGTGGCATTGTGATCGAAATAAATCATCGGCTTTGAGGCGCGAGGCGTGGAAACTTCACCAGCGCGACAGCTCGGCGGAATAAAACACTAAACCGCTTTCATTTCGAGTCTTTCTTTGTTTTCCTGATCGCGATGGCGACGGAAAAGCCCAGGACCTTGCACTATCGGCGTTCGCATTTTGTGACGCATTTGCCGGTGGACTTTCTTTACAGCCCGTCGCACAGCTGGATTGCGCCGCAAGCCGACGACATCTGGCGGGTGGGTTTAACACGATTTGCCACGCGCATGCTGGGGGACATGGTGGATCACGGATTTGAAGTGAAATCGGGAGACGCCATCAAGGCGGGCCAGATTCTGGGATGGGTTGAAGGTTTCAAAGCGATTTCGGACGTGTTCTGCATTGGCCACGGAGAATTTTTGCGCAGCAATCCGCTCTTGAAAGAGAGAATTGCCGTCATGAACAAGGACTGTTATGGCCAGGGCTGGCTCTATGAGCTAAAAGGAAAACCGGATAGCCGATGCGTTCCGGTCGAGGCCTACGTGAAGTTGCTCGACAAGACCATCGACAAGATTTTGGAAAAGCAGAAGAGCGCGGAAATTAAGTAAGCAACCAAAAAGGCCACTGTGCAGCAACAAGCAAAGTATCTGATGATCGGAGGGTTTCTCGGCGCAGGCAAAACCACCAGTGTGGCCCGCCTGGCGCAGCATTTGACCGCGCAAGGACTCAAAGTCGGGTTGATCACGAATGATCAGGGAAACGATCTCGTGGACACGGCCCTTTTGCGATCGCGCGGTTTTGCCACCGAGGAGATTCCCGGCGGCTGCTTTTGTTGCCGCTTCAATTCCCTGGTCGAAGCAGCGCAACGGCTCACCGCAGCGACCCGTCCGGATGTGTTCATCGCGGAACCGGTTGGGAGCTGCACCGATTTGGTGGCGACGGTGAGTTACCCTTTGCGCCGGATGTATGGCGGGAATTTTTCCATTGCGCCTCTCAGTGTCCTGGTCGATCCGATTCGGGCGCTGCGGATTTTTGGATTGGAAAGTGGCGGAAAATTTTCCGAGAAAGTGCTCTACATTTTTCGGAAGCAGCTCGAGGAGGCGGATCTCATCGTGATCAACAAGTGCGACCTGATCGAAGCCGATCGCTTGGCCGCTTTGCGTGCGGTGCTCCGCGACACCTATGCAAAAGCGGAATTGCTCGAGGTCTCGGCCCGCACCGGAGCCGGCCTGCGAGCGTGGTTCGAGAGAATTACTGCCGCTCCAGCGAAAGCGCGTGCGGCCATGGAAATCGATTACGAATTGTATGCCGAAGGGGAAGCATTGTTGGGCTGGTTGAATGCGACCGTGGCCATTCGTTGCGAGACTCCCTTGGCCGCCGAACCGCTGTTGCAGCGGTTTGCCGGACTCATTCAGAAAAAAGTTTCGGAATGCGGCGGTGAGATTGCGCATCTGAAAATGACGTTCAGCCCGGAAGGCGGATTGGGCGACGTGGCCGCGGTGAATCTGGTGCGTAACGATTTTGTGCCCGAGTTGTCACAAAGCCTCGACGAACCGGTCCAGAGCGGCCAGCTCATTATTAATTTGCGAGCGGAAGCGGCGCCGGAAATTTTAAAAGCCGCATTGGAAGAGGCCCTCCGCCGGTGTGGACAGGAACACGATTGCAGCTGCACGCTCGATCATCTCGAACACTTTCGGCCCGGCAAACCGCAGCCGACCCATCGACTAAGCCAGTGGGCCTGACCCGAGGTGAGCACTCAACCGCACATGGCGCCCGACACAGACCAATGCTAAAATCTTCGAACGACGCATGAGCAGTCCGGCACAAATACTTTATTGTCACTGTAACTACGCCCAGATCGTTCCCCGCGAAGTCAAAGAAGCCGTTCTCAAAAAACTCTGCGAATCCGGCATCGCGTTCGAAGCCGTCGCCGATCTTTGTGAAATGTCCGCCCGCCGCGATCCGGCCTTGCATCGGTTGGCCCAGGCTGGATCGGTGAAAATCGCCGCCTGCTATCCGCGCGCGGTCCGCTGGTTGTTCGCAGGCGCGCATGCGCCATTGCCGCAAGACTCGACCGAAGTGCTCAATATGCGTGTGGAAAGTGCCGACGAAGTCATCGCTGGTTTGTTCCGGCCAGACCTGCGGCCCAACATTCCCGATGGTAAAACGGTGAGACCCTCGCCGGAAGAATTACCTGCGTTGCAAAGCGCATCGGGAGGCCCGTTATGAGTCTTGCCGATCAAACCACATTGCGCGTCGTGCTCTACGAAGGTGTCGGGGGTGAAACGCTCGACGGATCGAGCCGATTTCAGCTCATGTCGGCGTTATTGGAACGCGGCTTTGCCGTGACGCATGTGGCCGAGGAAGGGAATGTGGCGCCGGCAGATCGCTGCGCGTTGCTCGTGCTGGGCCGGTTCGGCGAAGGCCACTCCCCGGAAATGGAGGATCGACAGGGCCAGGTGCCGGTGCGTTGTCATGATATTCAAGATTTGGATTCAGCGCAGGTGGTGGCCGAGGTGGAACGATTTCGTGAGCAGGTGCAGGCCGTGCGCCACGGCGAATGGAAGCCGTGGTTTCCGGTCATCGATTACGACCGATGCACCAATTGCATGCAGTGCCTCAGCTTTTGTCTTTTCGGCGTTTATGGCGTCGATCCGCAGCAGCGCATTCAGGTTCAACACAACGACAATTGCAAAACCAATTGTCCGGCCTGCTCGCGGGTCTGCCCGGAAGCAGCCATCATGTTTCCAAAGTACAAAGCCGGCCCGATCAATGGCGATTGGATCAGCGAAGCCGATCTGCAGCGTGAGAAGATGAAAATTGATATTTCCGCACTGCTCGGCGGAGATGTTTACCAGATGTTGCGGGAGCGGAGTGAACGCGCCAAATCCCGCTTCTCCAAGGAACGCGATTCGGAGAAGGCGCTCAAAGAACGGCAAAAGTGTCTCGTCAAACTCGCCCAGGCTGGAGATATTCCGCCGGAAGTGCTCATGAGTTTGCCGTCGCCGGATGAAATCCAGCGGCGCGCGGAAGAGGCCAAGGCGCGCGCGCAAGCGGCATTGCAGCGTCAACCCTCACCTGCATCAACAGAACAAGCTTAAGACCGTTCAGGTGCATGAGGCGCGCGATTGCAAAACAGCTTCAAATGATGACGCTTGAGAATAAAAGCGATGGTGAAGAGGTGGCATTCGCCGCGATTTTAAGGCTGGCTTCCCTTGCCGGCCTGTTGCGCATGGATAAACCCAGATTCAAAAGAGCCGATTAACCGCATGCTTCCCGCCCTGATGCTTCGATCGATCCGCTCCGCCGATTTCCGATGCCTGCGGAAATTCGCCTGGAATTTTGGATGGAAAGGGATGCTATCGGTCGAGCGGTTCAAGCGGCGTCTGCGGCACGGCGAATATTTTCCTCCTTTTCTTTACCTCTCGATCATCAACTCCTGCAATTTGCGCTGCCAAGGATGCTGGGTGGATGTGAAGGAGAAGGACGCGATCGAAATCGAGACGCTGAATCGCACGATCAGCGAGGCCAAGTGCCATGGGAATTCGTTCTTTGGGATTCTTGGCGGCGAGCCTTTCCTGCACCCGGAGTTGCTCGATTTGCTCGCGGCTCATCCCGATTGTTACTTTCAACTCTTCACCAATGGCCAATTCATCACCGAAAAGGTCGCGGCGCGTCTGCGCGAAATCGGCAATGCCACGCCGCTGATCAGCATTGAGGGACGCGAGATTACGAGCGACCAGCGTCGCGGGAAAAAGGACGTTTTCAACAAAACCATGCGCGGGCTCGACAATTGCATTCGCGCCCGGCTTCTCACGGGTGTCGCCACCAGCGTTTGCCAGTCGAACATTGAAGAACTCCTCACTGAATCGTGGTTGCGCGAATTGATCGCCCGCGGCGTGCATTACGTGTGGTATCACACCTATCGGCCGGTTGGTCCGAACATGAACGTGGAGCTCGCGCTTCGGCCCGATCAGTTGGTGCGCGTTCGCAAGTTTGTCGTCGAGATGCGCGCGAAAATGCCCATTGCCATCGTGGATGCCTATTATGATCACGCGGGCCGCGCCCTTTGTCCGATGGCGACAGGCATCAGCCATCATATCAGTCCGCGAGGCGATATCGAGCCATGCCCGATCATTCAGTTTGCCGCCGAAACGATTCGCGACGAGCGCGGCGTGTTTGCCACGATGCGTGATTCGGAGTTTTTGCGGGACTTTCGCGAGCTTTCCGCGCGGCACACGCGCGGGTGTGTCGTGCTCGAACGTCCCGATCTGGTGAAGGAGCTTGTGGTGAAGCATGGCGCGCGCGACACGACGGTGCGAGGCACAGCCATGGCCGAGTTGGAGGCGATGCAGCCGCGTTTCAGCCAATGGCTTCCGGGCGAGGAGATTCCTGAGAAACACTGGATGTACCGTCTGGCGAAGAAATTTTGGTTCAGCGATTTTGGGGCTTATGCGCGCGTGGCCCACGATGCTGAAGGCAAGGCGCGCGAGTTGAAATCAAAGCTCGACCCGTTGCGCGGCGTTGCCAATAATGCGCGCGATAATCAGCCCGTTGCATGTTCGTAACCACCAAGCCAGCCACAAGATGAGCGACACCTTGAACAGCCGATTTATGCAGCCGATTTCTCTGACGCTTCCCCGGCCCGTGCCGCAACAACGTTTTCGCCCGCC
>JBFMDG010000034.1:0-21009 GCA_040754135.1 Verrucomicrobiota bacterium | reverse complement strand
CTTCCCCCGGCTTTGCGTTCCCAGGCGGAAGTCAAAAAAGGGCGGGTCATGCTGACGCCAAAACTGGAAGCGGCCGTGCTGCGGCATTTTCTGAAGGAGATCACCCCGTTCGAAGAGTCCGGAAAAATGGGCGCGCTGCTCCTGCAACTCTCGCCCTCGTTCCGTCCGAAAACCAATCAACTCGACGAGTTGAATCACCTCGCCGAACTGACCGAGGACAAACGGCTCGCCATCGAATTGCGCAATCGCGACTGGACCACGCCCGAACATTGGGACGAAACACTCGCCTGGTTTCGCCGGCACAAAGTCACGTTCGTTTCCGTCGATGCTCCGGCCAGCGAACATTTCATGGTCATGCCTGGGCGCGACGCGGTCACTTCCCGTGCGCTGGCCTGCTTGCGCGCGCATGGAAGGAACGAGCGCGGTTACGTGACGGGCCGCACGGTGGCGGAACGATTTGACTACGATTACGCCGAGGCGGAGTTGCAGGAGATTGCCGATCGCGCGTTGGAAATGGCGGAGGAAGCTCGGGAGACGCACATCGTTTACAACAATAACGCTTACGATTACGCGCCGAAAGCGGCGGCGAAATT
Source organism: Verrucomicrobiota bacterium (assembly GCA_040754135.1). Classification (GTDB taxonomy): domain Bacteria; phylum Verrucomicrobiota; class Verrucomicrobiia; order Limisphaerales; family SIBE01; genus JBFMDG01. The sequence goes on along the minus strand of JBFMDG010000034.1, from coordinate 20,416 downwards.
TCAGCAGATCTTGCGGGAACGCCGGCCAGAGAGCCTGCCGTTGCGGATGCGGGAATCGCGCGTGGTGCGCGCGGAGGAGTTTGTTCAACGTGAGGCTCCGCGGCGAAAGACGGCTTAGTTTTATACCAGAGCCGCGCGCAGCCAATGCAGCGCCATGGTCGATGGCAACATCGCAGATGGGAAAGACCCCGCGCAATTTTTAGACAGGCTCTCAGGTTGACAGCATTTGCGGCGGACACGACGGTTTATCGGTCAAGGCGGATTGTTCTTTCAGCGAGAGCAACCGCTTTCTTAGCCGAAACGTTTTGCCAAAGGAGTGATTATGGAATCGATCGAAAAATGCATTGAAGTCGATGTGCCCGTCACAACCGCTTACAACCAGTGGACTCAATTCGAGGAATTTCCGGAATTCATGGAAGGGGTGAAATCCGTGAAACAGCTCGACGACAAACGGCTGCATTGGTGCGCCGAAATCGGCGGCAAAGAAAAAGAGTGGGATGCGGAAATTTTTGAACAAATCCCCGATCAACGCATCGCCTGGCGGAGCATGTCCGGCGCGTTTAATTCTGGCATGGTCAATTTTGAATCGCTCGGACCAGACCGATGCCGCGTGCATCTCAAGCTGAATTACGATCCCTCCGGTTTCATGGAAAACATGGCCGACGCGCTCGGCGTGGTTTCGCGGCGCGTCGAGGGCGATTTGAAACGCTTCAAGGAGTTCATCGAGTCGCGCGGCGGTGAAACCGGCGCCTGGCGCGGAGAAATTCACGGGCGCGAAGTGCAGTCAAGCGAATCGGGCGCATCCATGCCAGGCTCGGCGGGCATGGCCAGCACGCCGCGCAGCATGCGCACGCGCGCGTCCACCCCCGGCGCAACCGGCCGTACCAATGCCACCGGACGCAAACGCACCGCCAAACCGAAAGTGCCGAAAATGTGAGCGCGATTCGCTTCAGACTTCCTGATCTCACAGCCGAGGGAAGAAATTAAAGTGGCTCTGGCCAGATCAACGACGCGCAGGACAGGCCGCAAGTCCCGGGCGGGGAACTTGCGCGGACTGCGGTCTGCAGCGCGTCGTGGCGCAACGGTTTCTCGGAATCGACTGGCCGTCCGTCGCCGGCCTGCCGTTGCGTCGCAATCCGCGGTGGCGGATCCGCTGCGGGTGAAAACGCTGGAAGTGCTCGCCGAGCAGATTCGGATTTGTGTGAAATGTCCGCTGCACCAATCCCGCACCAATGCGGTTCCCGGAGAAGGCAAGCCGACAGCCAAGGTGATGATCATTGGCGAAGCTCCCGGTAAAGACGAAGACCGCACGGGCCAGCCATTTGTCGGTTCAGCCGGGCGTTATTTGGATCACGTGCTCGAAGGCACGGGCATCGATCGCGCCGATTTTTTTATCACCAACATCGTGAAATGCCGGCCGGAAGGGAATCGTCCGCCCAAATCCAATGAGGTGGATACCTGCACGAGTCTTTATCTGTTCGAGCAGATTGAACGGATCAATCCACGCTTGATCATGCTGCTCGGCAGTGTGGCGGTGAAAAAAATGCTCGGCTTGAAAACGGTCGAGGAAGCTCGCGGCCGCATTGTCGAGCAGAACGGACGGCGTTACCTGGCGAGCTATCATCCTGCGGTGCGCTTTTATCGCGAGGACCTCGCGCAAAAGGTCAAGGAGGATTTCGCCCGGCTGAAATCCGAGTTGAAAAAACTTTGAACCACGGCAGTCTCGGCCCGGAACGACGCCGTGGCCATCACCTTCCAGGATATCACCAGCGCCGCCGAACGGATCAAAGGCGGCATCATCCGTTCTCCCTGTCCGCCTTCCATTCCGCTCTCCGAAGCGACCGGTTGCGAGATTTACTGCAAGCTCGAATACTTGCAGCGCACGGGCAGTTTCAAGGAACGCGGCGCGCGCAATGCCCTCCTGTTGCTCGCCGAGGAACAGCGCGCCCGCGGCGTCATCGCCGCCTCCGCCGGCAACCACGCGCTCGGCCTGGCTTACCACGCAAAATTGCTCGGCATTCCTGCCACCGTTGTCATGCCGAAATCGGCGCCGCTGACCAAAGTGAGCAACTGCCGGCAGATGGGAGCGAACGTTATTCTCGAAGGCAACAACATCGAAGAAGCACGCGCCCACGCTTTGACACTCGTCGAAAAAAACGGCCTCACCCATATCCACGGTTTCAACGATCCGGCCATCATTGCCGGACAGGGGACACTGGGCCTCGAATTGATCGAACAAGTGCCTCAGATCGACGCGGTGATCGTTCCGATCGGCGGCGCGGGGCTTGTGGCTGGCTTGTCGTTGGCGATCAAAACTCTCCGCCCGCAAGTTAAAATCTACGGCGTTGAACCTGAACGCGCCGCGAGTTTCCAGGCGGCCCTCGAGGCAGGCGCGCCGGTGACCGTTCCCATGAAGCCGACCCTGGCGGACGGATTGGCCGTGCCTTGCGTTGGCTCGAACGCATTTGCCATCGCGCGTCCGCTCGTCGATCGCCACCTGCTCGTCTCTGAACATGCCATTGCCCTCGCGGTGCTGCGTCTGATGGAACTCGAGAAAGCCGTGGTTGAAGGCGCGGGCGCTGCGCCGCTCGCCGCTTGTCTGGCGGGATTGGCTCCGGAACTCGCGGGAAAAAAGGTCGTGCTCCCGCTCTGCGGCGGCAACATCGACACGAATATTGTCGGACGCATCATCGAGCATGGCCTGGCCGAGGATGGCCGGCTTTGCCGCTTCAGCGCCATCATCAGCGATCGCCCTGGCGGCTTGGCGCGCTTTTCCACCGTCATCGCCGAGGCAGGCGCCAACATCATGGATATCGAGCATGACCGCGCGTTTGCCAGTGACGACATCCAAACGGTGATGGTGCATTGCGTGATTGAGACGCGTGACCGCGAGCATTTGCGGCAGGTGCGCGCACGGCTGATTGCGGAAGGCTTTGAAGTTTCACGGCCCGATTCCGCCAGAAACCGGTTTCCGGGTTGAAGGCGGTGGAGGTTTGGAGGGCGGCTCGGGGCGGGGATGATTTTCGATTCAGCCCTCTCCCCGATTGCGCGAGCGCGCATCGTCGCGTTGCTTACGCCACGCGCATAATGCGTGGTAGCAGCACTCAACAAAAGGAGCGATATGAGACGACACAACAAACTGGGCGCATTCTGTCTGGTCATCGGCCTGATGGGAGCGGTTCAAGCGGCCGAAGATCCCGTCGATTCCTATTTCCGCGGTCAGGAATTGTCGTTGGACATTTTTGGCAATTACGCGCTCGGCGAAAGCACGCTGGAAGATTTGGACCGCGACAACATCAAAGACGGCCGGCTCGGGGTTGGCCTGGGGGCCAATTATTTTGTGACGCGGAATTTTGGTTTCGGTGTCGATGGGTATCTCGGCGACTTCGATGATATCATGGATCACCTTTCGGTGAGTGTGATTGCGCGTTATCCGTTTGATGTGCCCGGCATAGCGCCTTATGTGTTTGGCGGCGGCGGGCGCCAATGGGATCCGGCCACACAATATACCGGCCATCTCGGCGCTGGGTTCGAGGTGCGGTGGAGTCCCAACATGGGGTTCTTTTCCGACGCGCGCTTCGTTTGGGCGGACAAAACCGATGAATTCGGATTGGTCCGATGGGGTTTGCGTTTCGCCTTTTAGCGCAGCCAAAAAGTCATTGTCGAGCGCTCCTGCGGACCGGCGGGAGCGCTTCGCGTTTATGCACGTTTTGTTTGACCGCCGCATGGGAACGGGGCTGACAGCGAGCACACCAGGCTGTGGTCCGCCCGCCGACTGTCATTCTCGAGAGCGCTGTTTTGTGAACCGGACAAATGCCATCGCGCTTCCAACGTTCATGGATTAACCAGCCGCGTGGTGGATCACCAAAATGATCGCCCTCAGCATTCGTGCTTACGTGCTTCAGCGCGAGGCGGCAGACAGTTCGAATTTCACGCCACAGCCGGCGCAACGCATGGCCGCTGATCGCACCGCTCCGTTGCTGCGGATGGATTCGCGCGCGCCAAAGAATCTCATCGGCCATCCAGTTGCCCACGCCAGGAAATCCACTTTGCAAGAGGAGCGCCGCTTTAATGGGAAGTTTCGCATGGCGCACCAGAAATCCCGCAAGTGTTTCGAGCCGGAATGTTTTCGAAAGCAAGTTCGACGGAAGGTTCGTCCACCAGTCTGGCGGCTGTGTTGCGATGTGAACTCGAATGCGGCCAAATTGCCTCGAGTCCGAAAAAATCAAAGCCTCGCGGGCGGTGTACAAAACCAGATGATCGTGTTTATCCGGGAGAAATGTCACCGGAGCTGTCGAAAGCTTGCCTGTCATCCCCAGATGCAACCCGATCCAAAGGCCGCCGGAGAATTCAAACAGCATCTGTTTGCCATGCGCTTCCGAACGAACCAAAGAGCGTCCAGGCAATATTTTTTCCAAGGCAAGCACATCGGTTCCCCGAAAAATGCGTTTGTTGCCGTGCAACGCGACCCTTTGAATGATTTGGTTGAGTCCGGGATTCCACTTTTTCCGATAAAACTCCACTTCGGCCAGTTCAGGCATGCGCTGGAGTATAGGCGCGACCCTGACCGGTGCAACTTCCCCGGCGCCTCGATGCATCACGCCCACTTGCTCTTCTCGCAATGCCCTCCCTGAAAGCTTTGTCGCAAACTTTGTCGCAAACTTTGTCGAGCCCAAACCTCAATCTCAGTAACCATGAATCCCGGCGAACCAAAGCGCGTGTCCTCGGCCGTTTTGCTTCGGTCACTCAAGTCACTTACGGTCTCAGTTTGAATTCTCGTGATCGTGCCTTACTGTGCAGGGTTCAATGAGAAAGGAGCGTTATGGCTGAAATTCAACGGACCGGAAGCGCCACGTGGATGGGCGACTTGAAAAGCGGCCGGGGCCACACTTCAACGGGCAGCGGCGGTTTGCGCGAATTGAATTACTCTTTCACTTCGCGCTTCGAACAGGGGCCGGGAACCAATCCCGAAGAATTGATCGCCGCGGCTCACGCGGCCTGCTTCAGCATGGCCCTCTCGAAAATCCTCGGTGACCAGGGCCATCCCCCGCAACGCATCGATACCAAAGCCACACTCACCCTCAGCAAACTCGAATCCGGATTCCGCATCACACGCATTCACCTCGCAACCGAAGGCGCCGTGCCGGGATTGTCCTCGGCCGGTTTTGAGGAAGCCGCGCAAAAAGCGAAAGAGAATTGTCCCGTGTCGCAGTTGGTCAAACCGGGACTGACTTCCCTGACCGTGGATGCGCGTTTGGTTTAATCCGAAGCGAAAAGATCGCCGCACCGCATTACAAGAGCCGAGTTCATGGCGTTGCCGATTCAAATCCCGTTTGCGCCGATGGAAGCGTTGCTCGTGGCCACGATTCCGTCGGGGCCGCACTGGCAGTTCGAACCGAAATGGGACGGGTTTCGCTGTCTGGCATTCCGTGACGGATCACGAATTGAGCTGCAATCCAAGTCCGGCCAGCCCTTGGCGCGCTATTTTCCCGAGGTTATTTCGGCGCTGGAAAAACTAAAGGGGCCACAATTCGTTTTGGATGGTGAGCTTGTCATTCCGGTGGGAGAGGAGCTTTCATTTGATGAACTGCTCTTAAGAATTCATCCGGCAAAAAGCCGTGTGGAAAAACTGGCCCGGGAACATCCGGCGCTCTTGATCGTTTTTGATTTGCTGGTGGATAAAGCCGGCAAATCTCTGGTTGCCCTTACCCTGCGCGAGCGGCGCGCAAAGCTGGAGCGATTTGCCGAACAACAATTGCGCGCCACCGACGCGGTTCGGCTGTCACCGGCCACTTTGGATCGTTCGCAGGCCGAGGAGTGGCTCTCGGCAACCGGCGCCGGATTGGACGGCATCGTCGCCAAGCGGCTCGATCTTCCCTACCAATCGGGCGAACGCACCGGCATGCAAAAAATCAAACGCATCCGAAGCGCCGATTGTGTGATCGGTGGTTTTCGCTACAGCGAAATGAAAAAAGAAGTCGGTTCATTGCTGCTCGGCTTGTACGACGCCAATGGCCTGCTCCATCACGTGGGATTCTCCTCTTCTTTGAAATCTGCGGAACGCCCCGCTCTGACACGAAAACTCGAAAAACTGATCGAACCGCCGGGGTTTACCGGTCGCGCCCCGGGTGGACCGAGTCGATGGAGCACCAAACGATCGACCGAATGGCAACCGCTCAAACCGCAGCTTGTCGCCGAAGTGGCTTACGATCATTTCACTCAAGGACGCTTTCGGCATGGAACAAAGTTTCTGCGCTGGCGCCCCGACAAAGCCCCGCAACAATGCACGATGAAACAAGTGCGCCAGGAAAGCACCGCCGGATTGGAATTACTTTCGAATCGAAAAAAATAAAGCCCGAGCAAAAGGCGCAGCCATTTCGGCCCCGCCCTGAGTCAAGCGCTTTGCGTTCCGCTCGCCTTCTCGCCATGGCGACCAATCCCGAGTTGCGCGTGCTGTGCACCAATGCTTAAGTGTCGCCCGTGATACGACTGATCCTTTTCGATATTGACGGCACATTGATTCGCACGGGTGGTGCGGGCGTGGAAGCATTCGAGCGCACTTTCGCTTCCGAGTTCGATCTGCTGAACGCCACGCGCGACATGAAGTTCGCCGGACGGACCGATCCATCGCTGGTTCGCGAAGGATTCACGCGGCATGGCATCGAAGCGAGCGCCGAGAATTTCACCCGTTTTTTTGAAACGTATGTTTGTTGGCTGCAAAAGCTCATGCCGCACTCAAACGGGCAAGTCTGTCCAGGCGTTTCGGAATTGCTGCGCGCGCTCGGCGAATTGCCGGCGCCGCCATTGATCGGACTGTTGACCGGGAACATTCGCGCCGGCGCCCGCATCAAACTCGCTCATTATCGATTGTGGGATCAATTTGCTTTCGGCGCATTTGGCGATGATAACGAATGCCGCAATGAACTCGCGGGTGTGGCGCAACGCCGCGCCTCGGACCTGCTCGGACGAAAAATCACCGGTGATGAAATCGTGGTCATTGGAGACACGCCGTTGGATGTGGCCTGTGCCAATGCGATCCATGCGCGGGTGCTGGCGGTGGCGACGGGCGGTTACCGCCTGGAAGATCTGCAATCATGCCGACCTACCTGGGCAGTGGAATCTCTGGCTCACATGCAGGTCGAGCAGCTCTGGCAGTGCGAAGATGGAGGGTTGAAGGGTTGAAGGGTTGCAGAGTTGAAGAGTTCCAATATCATTCGCCTATGCCGATTTATGAATTTCATTGCCAGCATTGCGCCAAAGACAGCGAAATCCTGGTGCGCTCCACGCACTGGGAAGGAACCTCCTGCCCGCATTGCGGCTCGAAGAGGCTGAACAAAAAGCTGTCGGTGTTCGCATCAAGTGTGGCAGGCGAAAGCGCGCCCGAACCTCCCAGTTGCAGCGGCAATCCTCGTTCATGCCGTCGCTGCGGCACTGGCGTGCCCCATTCGCACTGAGGCCGCGGGACCTATCAAGGATCTCAACCTTTGTCGAAAACTTCGTCCTGAACTTTGACGATTGAAAAATCCTTCGACAAAGTTTTCGACAAGGTTTTCCACAAAGATGAAGACGGACAGGTGGGACCCCTGCGCCCTGGAGTTTGGTTGTTTTGCGATCGCACCTTTGTCGAAAACTTCGTCCTAAACTTTGTCTGTCAAAAAACCCTTTCGACAAAGTTTTCGACAAGGTTTTCGACGAAGATAAAGGCGGACAAGTGGGACCCCTGCGCCCTGGAGTTTGGTTGATTTGCGATCTCACCTTTGTCGAAAACTTCGTCCTGAACTTTGACGATCGAATCGACAAAGTTTTCGACAAGGTTTTCGACAAGGATGAAGGCGCCTGTCCCTGCCGCGGCGGTTGCGATCTCGATGGGTGACGGTGTGGGCTTTCAGGTGGTAAAGCTCAATACCCGCGGGTGAACGAGTTTTTCAAAATCCTGATAAGTCATTTTGATCAGTTCAGTATGCGTGCCGGCATTGAACGCAATTTCCTCGTCCTCGGTGAGAGCTGGCGCCACATAAACGTCCATTCCATAAAGATTGCCGAACGGCGGCATGGCCCCCGTTTCGCAATCCGGAAATAATTGTTTGAATTCCTGTTCGGTGGCGAAGCGCACGTTGTCCGAGCCGGTCACATCCCGCAGATCTTGCAGGACAACTTTGCGATTGGCCGGGAGCACCGCCATGGCTTTCTTGCCATCGAGATCCACGATGACAGTTTTGGCGAGTTGCTTTCCCGGGATATGCGCGGACGCGGCAATCTCCTGGGCGGTAAAGGCCGGCGAGTGAATGATGCTGACGTATTTCACGTCGTTGCTATCAAGGAATTCCTTCAGTTTTTTTGCAGGCATAGGGGCTCCTTTCTCAAAGGCTTTCAAAGGCCGTACGGTTTCACGCTACGCCTTTTCGCCTTGGAATCAAGCGGGCCCACCTCGCGATTTCGACTGTAACAGCACAGAAGGGCGCGGATTCGAATTCAGGATTTGGTTGGACCTCGTTCCTTGCGATGGCACAATCAACCGCATGTTGCGATGGAAAAATCTGTTTCTGCTGATGACTGTGTCCGCGGCTTTTGCCGCCGCACCGGCCCCGTCGAAATGGGAGGCGGAAATCAAGGCGTTTGAAACTGCGCATCAAACCAATCCGCCGCCCGCCAACGGCATCTTGTTTGTGGGCAGCTCGAGCATTCGCTTATGGAAAACTTTGGCGCAGGATTTTCCGGAATTGCCGGTCATCAACCGCGGTTTTGGCGGATCGCAAATAGTCGATTCCACGCATTTTGCGCCGCGCATCATTTTTCCCAGCCGCCCGCGCATGATCGTGCTTTACGCGGGAGACAACGACATCGCCGCCGGAAAATCGCCCGAACAAGTTCTGGCCGATTTCAAGGAATTCGTTGGCACCGTGCGCGCGAAATTGCCGGAATCGCGCATCGCCTTCATCTCGATCAAACCGAGTCCTTCCCGCTGGCATCTGGCGGATAAAGTCAAGCAGGCCAACGCGCTGATTGAGGAGTATTGTCGCAGCGGAAATCAGCTCACGTTTATCGATGTGTTTGGCGAAATGTTGGGAACGGATGGCCAGCCCCGCGCGGAGTTGTTCATCCAAGACCGGCTGCATTTGAACGAGCAAGGCTATGCCTTGTGGCGCCGCCTGGTGCAGCCGCATCTCAAGTGAACTTGCCGGAACGGCCGACGTCACCGCTCATCGACCAGCGTCTCGCCGCGTGATTTCATTCCGGCGCGCCGTTTCTTGGTTGCGTTCGCATAAAGCAGCCAAACCACCACCGCCAGGATCAAAACCAGGGGAATGAACCAGATGTAAAACATATTGCGCTCCCATTTCGCTGCGGTATCGCGGCATTCAAACGCCGCTCCACCCAGGAAATTAAACCCGGCCGCAGTTCCGCTGTCCCTGAAATTGATCTGGTGGAATTTCTGATCCTCGGATCCGCTCGCGCATGGAACCGATGCAGATTGCTCGCGTCGCGCGCGGCCGCGGAAATTCAGCGCTGCTCGCTGCGCCGGCCTCGTTCGAGATCGAGCAAATATTTTTTTCGCCAGAGACCGCCTCCGTACCCGCCAAGTTCTCCGCTCTTGTTCACCACGCGATGGCAGGGGATGAGAATGGCGATGCGGTTCATTCCATTGGCGGTGCCGACCGCGCGGACCGCTCCCGGAACGCCGACGACGCGGGCGAGATCCTGATAAGAACGCGTTTGGCCGTAGGGAATGTCGAGCAAGGCACGCCAAACGCGTTGTTGAAAATCCGTTCCGGGAAACGACAGCGGCACCGTGAATTGCTGCAGATTTTGTTCGAAATATTCGGACAGTTCCGTTTTCAAGCGGTCGAGGTGCGCATGTTGCCCCGGCACCAGCGGGCAACGAAAGCGACGCTGCAAAATCTCGAGCTGCTTTTCCAGCATGCGCCGGTCGGTGAATTCCAGCAGGCAAATCCCTTTGTCAGTCGCGCCGGCAATCATCGGGCCCAAGGGCGTCTGCATCCAGGAAACCACCACGCATTCGAGGTTTCGGCCGCGTCCCGGCGGCTGCCCGAAATGCCTGGCAAACGCTTCGCGAAAACCGCTGTTCGATTCATAGCCATGATCGAATGCCACATCGTCGAGATCGGCGCCGCGCCGGATTTGCGACAGCGCATTGGCCAATCGTCGCCCTCGGCAAAACGCCTGAAAGGTCAAGCCATGATGCTTTTGAAAGTAGCGTCGAGCGCGGGCCGGGTCGATGCCCATGGCTCGAAGATCTTTCGCAGTCAGGCGAGTGGTGGGGGCTTGCTCGATCTTTTCCAGAAGCTGCCGCACCCATTCGGGCGTCGCCCCATTTTGTTCGAGCGGATGGCAGCGTTTGCAGGGTCGATAACCGGCGAACACCGCCGCACGCACCGAGGGGAAGAACTCGACATTGTTCGGCAACGGTTTCTTCGCGGGGCAGGACGGGCGGCAGAAGATGCCCGTGGTGCGCACGCCCGTGAAAAAAATTCCGTCATACTCGGAATTCGAGCTCAGGAATGCTCGCACCATTTCCTCATGAGAAGGCAAAAAAGTTTTCATGCCGCCATCGTAGAAAATGCGCGCCGGCGAATTCTACCGATTTTTCGACATCGAATTCTGGCGTGATTGGCAATCCTGCCCGCTGAACTGTGCCGCCGGCTGTTGCTCAAGATGGCGGGCGCACTCGACTGTCGAGCTTGGTGCCGATGGGCTTTTGGCCAGAAATTATTTCGAGCTGACGGGCTTGGGCTGCGCGGCTTGCCATTCCGCCTTTTTCACTTTGCGCGCTTCGTGAATAAAAACAAAAGTGCCCTTCTTGTTTCCCACCACCATGTCGGGGAGCTTATCCCGGTTCAGGTCGCCGGCTACGACTTGGGTGCCGACTCCGGAATTATCATCGATGAGAAAGGGGAGGAAATCGACGGTCTTATCTTTGTTGCGCGTCAACTTGAACCAATAAGAAACAGCGGGCGCATTCGGATCGGGGTCCCCATGCGCGCCGTGAGCCCAAAAACGTTTTCCCGTCACGATATCCTTCAGCCCGTCTCCATCCATGTCGATCAAATCGACGGCATGCAATTGGGAGAAAGTAATTCCAAACTTGTTGGGCGTCGGTTTTTGTTCCTTGCTCAGGATGACATGCTCTTTAAACGTGATTTCATGGCCGTCGCGCAACTGTTCAAACCAGAGCAACCCGTAACCATGTGCGGCGTAGCTCGTGATCACATCGTTGAACCCATCGCCATTCACGTCGTAGGCGTACATCTGAGCGCCGCCATGCGAGCCCGCATTGAAAGCGAACGCATGATGAGTCCAAACCGGGTCGTTCGCCAGCGAGGCCGGTTGTTCCCACCAGCCTTCCTTCTCCAAAAGATCCATCCGGCCATCGCCATTTACGTCACCCACGCCCATGCCATGCGTGAACTTGTGGTAATTCTTGTTCGGCGAAATCGGATGAAATTTCCAGGGACGCGACGGCGCGTTCCAATCCGGTTCCGCATAGCCATACGCCCCCTTCGAGCTGCAAACGATTTCAGGTTTCCCATCGCCCGTAAGGTCCGTAAACGTCGGCGATTCGTTGTCGGTGACATCGAGCACGACGTGTTTTTGCCAATGGCCATCGCGGCCTTTCGGGTTTTCGTACCAGGCGGAGATTTCGCCGGGGAATCCTAAAATCAAAATATCGGTCCAGCCATCCTTGTTGAAATCGTAGGTGAACGCGAAAAAGTTGTCCGAATACGCATTGTTCACCCCCAGTGCGCCCTCGAAACCTTCGATCTGTTCCTCTGTGCCATCGGCTTTCTTGCGTTTGAACGTGCGCGTGTTTGGATAGTACTCGTGGCGCTTTTCAAATTTCGGCCCTTCCCACCAGTAAGGACCGGAAACGATGTCGTTGACGCCGTCTTTGTTGAAGTCGCCGAAGTTGGCGCCCTCGCACCAGAACTTGTCGCTCAACTGGATTTTCTTGAAGGAATGGAGGCGGTAATCCGCGGCGCCAATCGTCCAAGCGCAAGCGAGAACAAAGGCAGCCGCAAGGGGAAATTTTGTCGTCATGGCAGTATCTGTGTCAGTTTCATTTCACACGGTCAAGCCGGATGGTCTGGCCGATCGCCGGGCGGTTTCCCCGAACAGAGGAGCCGGTCGGCGGCGGCGGCGACACCGAGCGCGATGCTGGCTTCGGAGAGAACGCACGCCCCCTTTTTGAATCCTAACTCCGGCAAAGCCAAATGGCGGAAGCCGCTTAAACCTGCCGCAAGCATCGTTCGCCTGGCGCAATGGAAAGGACATCCATCAATCACCAGGACCTGCCTTGCGGCCGCAGCATCCGCCAAAATGGACTTCACCCCGCCGCCAATCCCAGCGATGCAAGACATGCGCGCTTCACCGGTGCGACTGAGTTGCCGCGCAATCCGATCGGCCAGTTCACCGGCGTCTGATGCGCCCGAACAGGCAAACACAATGAGTTCGGTGTTTGGCGGCTTTGGCATTTCTAAAAAGACTGCGGTTGAATCGAAGCCCTCGTGAAGCGGCTTCGCCGCGGCCAGCCCGACTCAAACAACGGCTTTGCGAAATTCGACACGCCACGAGCCATCGTCCATTTGAGTCGAGGAGTAATCAAATCCTTGCCGGCGCAGTTTGATATAGAGCGGTGCAGGTTCGAATGGGACCAGCAAAACAAAATGCTGGCCAGGCATCAAACTCGAAACAGCACTGTCGATCGCATCGCACGGAGCTTCGCCGCGCGAAAACATCGGCCGCACATCGAGTACGAGCGGGCCGGCGCCATTTTTCCGCGGCGCATTGGTATGACCGGCTCGGGAATCCGGTGTTGGGACAAATCCTGGATGAGCGAATTTGCCTTTGGTAACGCGCACTTCCCAGATCTCCGGCCCGCTCTGCTTGTACTCCCAATGGAATCGGCCCGTTTGCTCGCAGGCGAATCGAAAATAAACAGCCAGCATATCCACGTCATGGGTCAGCAGCAGAGTCCCGCCATCGGCCAAATCACCCCAGGCTTTAAAAATGGCCGGCTGTTGTTGTCGCGGGGACAAGGTGCGCAGATCGATCGAGTGAGCTGGATGTCGCAGTTTCATAGCAATGTAGTTATCGCGCGCGTGCGGCGGCGGCTTTGACGCAAATCAACGGGGCCTCACTCCTGGCGAGGCAATTCCCGAAACAGATCCGCGCTGTCAAGTTTCGCGCCAGGTGCCGATCGTTGGATTGCCCGAAAACTCGAGCCATTGCATGCGGATGGCTTGCGTTGGACAACGCCCCACGCAAGCGCCGTCGCTCAGGCAAGGATCGGCTTCCCGCAGGATGGCCACGAGCCGGGACAGTTCGCGATAGCCCAACGGACAGGCTTGCACACATTGCCCGCAACCGATGCAACGATCGGCATCAACGGCAGGCAACCACTTGAGCTGGCTGGGCATCGAGCAACACGTTTGACGCGTCCGGGCAGTCGCTCGGAGCGGTTCTTTATTTCGCTTTTAATGAAGAAAGAAAGACGGCCAATTGGCTTTCCCCATTTTGCCAAACTCAAACCGCGTTTTGATAAGGGCGCCGGGGAGCCCTCGCAGGAGCCCGGGAATCTGTGCAACGCACCGGGAAAGTGGTGCGGACCCGGTGACGATGGGCGAATCGAACGTCATTCCTCTGGATGTAAGTGCCGCGGCTCGGTTTTTTCGATTGCGACGGTCGCAACAGGAATTGCCAGCTTTGCGTGACTGTTCGTAATCACTCGCTGCGCTCGACCGGCCATTTCGTTTTTGTCTCTGCCTCGCTGCGTTCCTTTTGTCAGGTTTCATAATTCAACCCGGAGTCGCAGAGCGACCGTGTTGATGCCGCAATTCTCCGCCATTCTTTCCGAGATTCCGCTTGCGAGAAAGACATGCTGATTTTAGCGTCGCATCCTGATTTCCAAAATGCGCGCGTTTCGACGGTGTTCGGCGAGATCACACTCATGAGCGAGTCCACAGGAGCCAACGAAAGTCTGTTGCGGATGGGCTGGATTGTCTGGCTGATCGGGTGGGTGATTTTTATTGCCAGCATTTTTTTCGCGCTGGCCAACAAGTCCTCCCACCCACCTTATGTGATTCCGTTTTGGACCTGCTTCCTGGCGTTGTTCGTCGGTTCGGCTGGTTATTTTATCGCGCGTCAGGTTTCCGACGGCTGGAAGTCAAACACCGTCCGACCTTTCTTCAGCCCCTACATCATCGGATCGACTGTTTGGCTCTTATTGATTTTACTCTTTGTTCTTTTGGATCGGTTTGCAGGATGAACATATCGCTGAACCTGATCGGTGAATTCAATTGCATAAAGCGTGGCAGGTTGATCTACCTGGGACTTTAAATCACTCGGCACGCCATGCCTCCCTACAACGCTCGATCGTGGAAAGAACTGACGAAGCGCTACGCGCCTGACGCCAAATTTGCGCGCCCCGCAACTGAGGCTCGCATTGCTGGTGTCGAGCAATCACTCGGGTTGAAGCTGCCGGAGCAGTTGCGAGAGTTTTGGCTGGAGGCGGACGGATTCACGGCTGATTACGGTTCGCGAGTGATCTGGTCAGTCATCCATCTCGAGGAGCAGAATCGACAGTTTCGCACGACACGTGCATTCAAAGAACTCTACATGCCCTTCGACCATCTTCTTCTGTTCGGCGATCACAGTGGTGGAGATCATTTTGCATTCGCCATTCACGCTGACGGACAAATTCGCGAGCGAGACGTCTTTCGATGGGATCATGAGACGGACGGACGTGATTGGTTTGCCAGCGACTTGGAGCAGTTTCTTCAGACCCGATTAAAGCGAGAGGAGGAGAATGATGATGAATTTTTTTAACAGGAAAGGCTGTATCGCTTCTGAGCGAAGAGGAGGCAGCCAGGTGATGACAAAGGCTGGGTTCAAGCGCAGGGAATCCACGTGGTCGGTTCAGTAAAAGACCGTTCGGCAAAAATGAAAGTTTTTAACGACGTCGTACGAACATCATCCGGCCGCTGGTATGCGGCTGGGACAACTGGTTCGAGAAATTTTCTTTACGAGGTTGAGAAGTGGCGCAAGGTGGCCGAATGGAAAGGCTGCCAGATGACTGCATGCGGGAGTGTCGGCGAAACAATAATTTGCCCTGCTCTTGATGGAATCAATTACCTCTTTCGCGATGGGGCTATTCTCACACTCGAACACTCTGACAAACGGGCCTGGATCAATGGAGTTCTCGCACTCGACGAGCAAACGGCGTTACTTGTTGGGAACACGGGTGTCTATTTCACACTGGATTGCGCCACACTCCAACTGACTCGATCGAGATTGCGCGATTCGCAAATCGAGAAGCCTGGTCGAGATCTGCTGAGCGTTAGGAGATTGAAGACCGAGATTATTGCTACTGGCACGAAAGAATTACTGCTTCAGTGGCGTGAGTCAGGTTGGATCAACTTACTGCCAGGACGCAGCGGTCCCATGTTTTTTTGGGATGCCATTGCTGTAGGAGACACGATTTGGATTTCTGCTGTGCAAGGCCAGAATGCATTTTTGGGGGCACTGAATAGAAAATCACCAAGCGTTGATTACTATCCATTGCCATTGTCCGGCATTGATGCCCCCATATTAGATTATTGCAATGACAACTTTATTTTAGCAGGAGAATCCATTCTGATTGGTAAACCTGGTAAATGGCAGGTTCACGCGGGCTTTAGCGGAGGCGGCGCCGCTGGAATTATTCGAAATCCAGGGGAGAGCCGTATTTGTATCATCGGTGACGGGGGAGAGAAGATATTTATTTCACCCAGGAATGCGTGAGTGCGGGAGTTTCGACCGCTCCAGCAGCTTTTAGTAAAAAATGGACTCGAATTGCCGTGGTTGTGCTTTTCTTTTTCTCAGGAGATAAATATTAGCCGCACATGCTCACCCACCATAACGCCGAGTCCGTCATTGAGATTTTGCGGCCAATCATGACAAAGGCTGGGTTCAAGCGCAGGGAGTCAACGTGGTACCGGTTCAGTCGAGAGACTGTTCAGGTTTTCGATGTTCAAGCTGCAAACAATCGTTCATCTCAGAAAATTTACTTCAATATTGGTGTTACTTTTCGAGAGCTTGGTCCACCTACGCACCTGCGCGTTTTCGATTGTCCAGTGTACGGCCGCCTTGACCATGTAGTTACGGATCGAGACCAGTTTTCCGCGATTACGGATTTCTCCAATTTGGACATTCTGGCCAGTGCTCGGTTGGACATCATTGGGGATATGATTCGGCGTTTTGCACTGCCGACTCTAGATTCTTGGCGGACCAAAACTGGCGTGACAGCATTCATCGAGTCTGATCGGTCGAGAGGATTTATAGTGAGAAAGCCACTACTAAAAGCTTGAGAATGAAAATGCTCACAACAAAGGCTGTATTGCTGCGTTGCAAATCGGCGGCAACAAGGAGAGCAATGACCCAAATCGAGTTTGCTTAAATGTTGACGCGAATTTGAAGCGGCTTTGAAGCGCAATGGCATTGCGCTTTACCTCGGAAAAACGTCTTGCGCGTCAGACTACAAAGCGCGGCGGGTAAACCGCTCGTCCGGTGTGGCGTTCGAGTAAATCCATAAACCGCCCCAGGCCGCGCTTCTCGTCGGTGCCGAGGTGAAAATGGATATGCCAGCTGAGGTAATCTTTCCGAAAAGCAAAATCAAACTCGCTTCGGCTGCTGATGATGTAATCGAGTGTGTCCAAGCCGAAATCCTTGGCTTCGCGCAACGCGCGGCGCAGCCGTTCATTGTCCACTCCGCGGCGCAAAGCCCAGACCGCATAAACAAAGGGCAAACGCGTCAATTCATACCAGGCCGCGCCCAGATCCCAGATGTTGTGGCCGTGCGGCGCGCGGAGAAAAGCGATGGCCGGATCGCCGATGATCAGAGCGGCCTCCGGCATCTCCTGCGGCGCGTAACTCGTCAGTGGTTGGAATTTCGGTCGCAGGCCGCGTTCCGCCAGGAGCACTTGCAAGAGTGAAACACTGGTCAGCGAAGCCGGATCGCAATAGACCTCGGTTAGATCTTCGAGCGGCTTACGATGGGCGAGGAAGACGCTTTGCACTTCCCCGAGCGAAGCCACGGCAATGCCATCGAGAACGTCGTAACGATCGTGAAACAAAACTTCGGTCACACTGACAAGCGCGGCATCGAGTTCATCGCGTTGCAGCATTTCCGCGAGGCGCGCGGGCGGCGCGAAGAGAATTTGATCTTCGAGGCCGCGCGTGAGCGGGACGGCATTGAGATAGGGGACGGAGCCGACGCGGAACGGGGCCAGAGAGGTGCTTAATTCATCCTCGCGTTGCAGGTGGACGATGCGTTGTTCGCGTTCAAAACGATGGGCCAGATCTTCGGGCGATTCCGGAGGGGCCAGGCGCAGTTTCGGGAGTTCCTCGGACGGGTTCATCAGGCTGTGGCCAGATTGCTTTCGAGAATCGGAGAACGCGACGGCAGGGGCGCGTCGCCGGCATTTGCGGGCTGGTCCCAAGACTTGATCGGCTGATAAAAAGTGTTGCGCTGGACGGGAACGCGGCCGGCCTCGCGAATGGCTTTGAGCATTTCGGCTTCGGTTTGCCCCTGCGGCGATGTGGCGCCGGCCATGTGAAAAATCTTTTCTTCGAGAATCGTTCCGTGCAGATCGTCCGCACCATAACTCAAAGCAACTTGCGCCAGTTTCAATCCCATGCCGACCCAATAGGCGGTGATGTGGTCAAAGTTATCCAGAAACAGCCGGCTGACCGCGATAGTGCGCAAGGTGTCAAATCCGGTCGGCGGCGTGCGCACAGGAATTTGGTTGTTCTCAGGTTGATAGGGCAGCGGCACAAAACCGCAGAAGCCATGGGTCTCATCCTGGAGTGCGCGCAAATAACGCAAGTGATCCACGCGATCCTCGAGTGATTCAATGTGGCCATACAACATGGTGCAGGTGCTTCGGCCGCCGAGCTGATGCCACGTGCGATGCACATCGAGATATTCCTCGGCGGATTCTTTGCCCTTGGCGATGGCGGATCGGACCGATTTTCGGAAAATTTCCGCGCCACCGCCGGTTAAGGAATCGAGGCCGGCGTCGCGCAATGTTTCGAGCGTTTGGCGCACGCTTTTTTTGGCGAGCCAGGCCAGGTGCAGGATTTCGATGGCCGTAAAGCATTTGAGCTGCAAACGGGCATCGAGCGCTTTTAACCCGCGCACCATGCCGGTGTAATAATCGAAGGGCAATGAAGGATGCAGACCGCCGACGATGTGGAGTTCCGTGATGCCGAGCGTGAGGGCCTGGCGGGCCTTTTCGGTCATTTCTTCGAGGGAAAGTTCGAATCCGTCCTTGTCCCTTTTTTTGCGGGCGAAGGCGCAGAACTGGCAGCTCAGAATGCAGTAATTCGAGTAATTGATGTAGCGGTTGAGAATGTAACTGGCCCGCAGGCCGTTCTTGCGCTGGCAAGCGAGGTCGGCGAGAGCGCCGAGCGCATGCAGATCTTTGCTTTGGAATAACTCGAGCGCCTCGGCTTCGGAGAGGCGCGCTCCCGTCGATACCTTTTCCGCCAAGCCGCTCCAAGGGCTGCGTTTCAGAAAAAAATTCATCGCATGAATCGGAAAAACGGCAAAGCGACTTCAATGACTGTTGCCGTCAAAAAAACCACGCTGATCAACGCATTCAAGCGGAAGAAAGCCACATTGATCCATTTCAAACTCCGCCTTCGGGCCAGCCAATGTTCGAGCACCAGACTCGCCAGAATGATCAGCAGGCCGACGAAGTATGCCACTCGAAATTGTGAAAGCAAACCGAACAGCGCCAGCAACGCCCACATGCCGATGTGCGTGAAAAAGGAAAACATCAACGCATTGGCCGGCCCCCAGCGGACCACCAGCGAATGGAGGCCATGCGCGCGGTCGAATTCGTAATCCTGAAGCGCATAAATGATGTCGAACCCCACCAGCCAAAGGACCACCGCTGACGCCAGGATCAACACCAGAAAAAAGCTCTCCTTCATCGGCCAGAACGTCACCGCTCCTTTCACAGCCAGCCAGGCGCCAATGGGCGCGAGGGCGATGGCGACGCCCAGAAAAAAATGGGTGAAATCGGTAAACCTTTTCGTGAGCGAGTAAAAACAAATGAAAAACAACGCCGCCGGCGACAGATAAAAACAGAGCTGATTGATGAACCACGTTACCGCTACGAACCCGGCGGCGCTGATCAGGCACAACGCCCACGCGCTCGCCAGCGTGATCACACCGGCCGGCAAATGCCGCGTTGCGGTGCGCGGATTCTCCCGGTCAAAATCGCGATCGACAATTCGATTGAACGCCATGGCGCAGGTCCGCGCACAAACCATGGCCGCGATGATCAAACCGAAAATCCGCCACCCTGGCCAACCGTGATTGTGGCGCGCGGCCACAACCATCGCCGCCAATGCAAACGGCAGCGCGAAGATGGTGTGCGAGAATTTCACGAACCCGCCATACTTCTGCAGCGCGTCCAAGGGGGAACCTTGCGCCGGCGTTGGCGTGGTGGACGGGCGGGAAGGCTCGATTCCGGAAGGCGGGTTGCCGGCCTGATCTGGCTGATGCCTTTGATGCATACTGCGGCTTTAATTTCCGTTCATCAGAGGAGGACACGGGACCGTTGTCCTGGCCGCTCCGCCTCGCACGCCCGCTGTTTGCATCGCAACAATCGCAACATCATGACCCGACTTTAATTGGCCGGTGCCGAGGTGTCCACTTTCCAGCGCACGGCAGCAAGCGCGCGCCGGAGGTGGAGTAGAGGGAATCACGTTGGTCAGCCACTTGAAACTTGCTCTTGGGCGCGGGAGTCATAACTTCTTGCCGGCGCGATAAGCGGCTGCACACACTTGAATACACTGGATCGACCCATCGAAGAACCGTCCACGGTCTGTTTGATTTCTCGCCCGATATCCGCCCAAGCCCATTTTGGGCGCGCTTTCTTGGGGTGTGACCTGGCCCGATAACCCCATCCCCGAACCTCGACGCTGCGCCAGACCGTGTTCCTCAAAAGGAAATCCAAAAGCAAAGATTCACCGGCGGAAGTGCCGGTTCAGGATCGTTCCGTCACCCTCTTCGCCCCGCCACGGCCGGAATCCGTTCCCATCGAAACAGAACCGGCCGATCGCAAAAGTCCCCGGACGAGCAGCTATCTCGACAATAAAATCCGCAACATCTGTTTCATCCTGATCTGCCTCGTGGTGGTGAATCACAGCGTCAATATCCATCAGGAAATCAATTCGTTTCGCAGCACAATCACGCTCCATCCGCCCTGGGATTTGGAAACCGCGCCGCTGGTCGTGTTTGTCGAGCATTTCATCACCGGCTCGATGGGGAGGGTGACGGTGCCGTTTTTGTTTTTTTGATCGGGGTTTTTTTTTTTTTATTCATGGCAACCCCGCAATGCGTCCGGGG
>JBFMDG010000033.1:0-21014 GCA_040754135.1 Verrucomicrobiota bacterium | reverse complement strand
TTTGGAGTAGGCCAAAGCGGTGTCGCGCTGACGCTTTGTCACCGCACTCCAAAAAAGCGAACTGTGTCCGCCGCGTTATGGAGTGCGCCGACAGAACGAAGTGACGACGGCGCTTTGGCCATGGCGATGGGCGTGGGTAAATCCAGAGCGTTGGGAGTTGGCCAAACGGTGTCGCGCTGACGCTTTGCCACCGCAGTCCAAAAAAGCGAACTGTGTCCGCCGCGTTATGGAGTGCGCCGACAGAACGAAGTGACGACGGCGCTTTGGCCATGGCGATGGGCGTGGGTAAATCCAGAGCGTTGGGAGTTGGCCAAAGCGGTGTCGCGCTGACGCTTTGCCACCGCAGTCCATAAAGGAGCGGTCACTCGACTTTCGCCGGCTCGGAATCGATTTGAGTTTTCCGCGAGCCTTGCAGTTGGCGAATGCTTTCGGCTGCGCGTTCGACGGAGGCGCGGTCGTTGAGAATTGCGAAGTCGATTTTGAACTCGCGCGTTTGTCCCGGATGCAGTTTGGGAACGCGCCCGGCCTTGCGTTCAATTCTGCGGTTGTAAGGAAAACCAGTGCCCGGTTCGAGACCGGTGACGTAGCCTTCTTCCTCCGCATTGGTGTTTTTCCACAAGGTGAAATAAGGCAATTGCTCGACCGGATAGGTCATGGTGACTGCTTGATTGCCGGCAGCATTGCGCAGCATCACGGTGGTGCGGCCTTGCGGATCAGCGAGCGGATAAACGCAATAGACCTGCTCGATGAAGCCTTTGGTGGGACCGGCATATTCTCCATATTGATTCACGCTTTTCGCCGCATGCGCGTTAAAGGGCGTCACTCGCGCCGCCGCGGCGACGAATCGCGCGCCTTGCTCGAGCAGGGGTGGACCGTAATTCGCGTGATAGATCACCTGGAACTCCTGTTCGAAGGCGCTGAAATTCTTCACCACATCGTGAATTTGAAACTGGTTCGATCCCGGTTCGGTTGAGATTTCCGTCCACAACTCCAGCTTTGGCCCGTAAAACATCCGCTCGTTCACACGGCCTCGCACACGAAGGCGATGCGGCGGCTGGCGATCGATGATCACTTCCACTTCCGAGGCGGGAATGTTGCCGATTTTTCCGTGCAGCGTCAGATCCATTTCGGCTTCGTCACCGACGTTGTTGATGAATTTGTCTTTGCCGGGGTGTCCGGCGAATTCCAGTCCGCATCGCACCATCCATTCGTTGAATCCTTCGAGCCAGCCCAGGCCGCCGCGGCTTTGCAGATTGATGAACTGCGGGTGGACCACTTCTTTGACCGGTGAATTCCAGCCGAGATTGACCCCGGCCATTTCCACTTTAAGCACGCTCATGCCGCGCGTGGGAATGACGCTGAGAATCAGTTTGCCATTGTCGATGACGATGAGATCGACGCCTTCCTGTTTGCCGCCGTGAAGGGTCATCTTGCGCACGGACCAGGCGGCGGAGCTTTTGAGGTCGAGATCGCGGCTCGAGATTTCCCAGGAATCGAGGCGCACACCTCGTTCGACACTCGTGAGAGTTTGGCGGAGCGGTTCCGCCGCCGAGGCCGAGAGCAAGGTGGAAGCAATCATGAGGCAGAGGGAAGTGTGGAGGATGCGAGTCGTCATGTTGATGGGTTGTTGCGGGCGATTTTGCCAAGGGGAAGCCAGCGAGGCAATCCAACATCCGCTGGAACCGTTTGAACCACCGGAATCGTTGGAA
The DNA here is from genome assembly GCA_040754135.1 of Verrucomicrobiota bacterium. Lineage (GTDB taxonomy): Bacteria > Verrucomicrobiota > Verrucomicrobiia > Limisphaerales > SIBE01 > JBFMDG01. The sequence continues at coordinate 19,305 of JBFMDG010000033.1, read as the reverse complement.
CCGCTCGAATGGCGGGCGGCCCCGGTCGAATGGCGATGCGAGCGCGCCAAAAAGCGGGCAAGGAATTCCCTTTGACTCGTGGGGGTCCTTTGTTAGATTCGCCGCTCGGTTTCGTGAGTTTTCCGCAGAAATTTACGGATATTGCTTAGAATTTTTTATGGCAAAAGCATCAAAATCGCCCAAATACGTTTATTTGTTTGGCAACAAAAAAGCCGACGGGAATGGCGGCATGAAAGCCCTTCTCGGAGGCAAAGGGGCCAACCTCGCCGAAATGACCCGAATCGGCCTGCCCGTTCCTCCCGGGTTCACCATCACCACCGAAGTCTGCACTTATTACTACGACAATAAGCGCACTTACCCGAAGGAGCTCCAGGCGCAAATGGAGGCCGGCGTCGCCAACATGGAGAAAATCCTCGGCAAAAAGTTCGGCGACCTCGAACGTCCACTGCTCGTGGCGGTCCGCTCCGGCGCGCGCGATTCCATGCCGGGCATGATGGATACCATTTTGAATCTCGGCCTCAATGATCAAACCGTGCATGCCCTGGCCAAGGCCAGCAACAACGAGCGGTTCGCCTGGGATTGCTACCGTCGTTTCATTCAAATGTATGGCGACGTCGTGCTCGGTGTGCAAAAGCGCCCCGACGAAGATCATGAGCCGTTCGAAACCGTCATCGAAGGTTTGAAGAAAGATCTTTACGGCGAGCATCACGTGGAAGACACGCGCATCGATACCGAAGGATTGAAGGAACTGGTCAAACGTTTCAAACGGCTCGTCAAGGAACGGACCGGGAAAGAGTTTCCCAATGATCCATGGGCGCAGCTCAAGGGCGCCGTCGGCGCGGTGTTCGGCTCGTGGATGAATGACCGGGCCATCGTTTATCGCCGCAAGTACAACATTCCGCACGAATGGGGAACCGCGGTCAACGTGCAGGCGATGGTGTTCGGCAACACGGGCGATCGATCGGGTTCAGGCGTGGCGTTCACGCGCGATCCGGCCACAGGCGAAAAAGTTTTTTATGGCGAATTTCTCATGAACGCCCAGGGCGAAGACGTGGTGGCGGGCGTGCGCACGCCATTGCCAGTGGCGCAATTGAAAAAGGTGATGTCCCACGCCTACGATGAACTCGAAGGCATTCGCAAGATTCTTGAAAGCCATTTTCGCGACATGCAGGACTTCGAATTCACCATCGAGGAGGGCGAAGTTTTCATGCTGCAGACGCGCAATGGTAAACGCACCGGCCTGGCCGCGGTTCGCATCGCCGTCGAAATGGTCGGCGAAAAACTCATTGCCTGGCAGGAAGCAATTAAGCGCGTGCCATCGGAACAGCTCGAACAGGTCCTCGCGCCGGTGTTCGATCGCAAAGCCGTGAAAGCGGCGCAAGTGATCGCGCGCGGTTTGCCCGCCGGACCGGGCGCGGCCACGGGCCGTATTTATTTCAATGCCGAACGCGCCGTCGAAGCCGCCCAGCGCAAGGAAAAAGTGCTGCTGGTGCGCGTCGAGACTTCTCCGGAAGATTTGCGCGGCATGATCGCGGCCGAAGGCATCCTGACCGCTCGCGGCGGCGTCAGTTCACACGCGGCGCTGGTGGCGCGGCAAATGGGCAAGGTCTGCGTTTGCGGGGCGAGCGCGTTGCACATTGATTACGCGAACAAAACGCTCAATGTCGATTCGCTCACATTCAACGAAGGCGATTTCATTTCGATCGATGGCACCAGTGGCGAGGTTTATGCCGGCGAACTGAAAACCGCGGCGTCGGAAATCATTCAGGTGTTGCTCGAGAAATCGCTCAAGCCGAACCAAAGCCAAACCTACCAGAACTTCGCCAAACTGATGGATTGGTGTTCGAAAGTCACCCGCTTGCAAGTCCGCACCAATGCCGATTCCCCCGAACAGGTGGCCAACGCCGTCGCTTTCGGCGCCTCCGGCATCGGCTTGTGCCGCACCGAACACATGTTCTTCGAAGGAAACCGCATCGACGCCATGCGCCAAATGATTCTGGCGGAAACCACCGAAGACCGGAAGAAAGCGCTGGCCAAGCTGTTGCCTTATCAAAAGGAAGATTTCATCGGCATGTTCCGCGAATTGAAAGGATTGCCGGCGACGATTCGTTTCCTCGACCCGCCGTTGCATGAATTCCTCCCGCACGAAACCGGTTTGATCAATCAGTTGGCCGAAAAAATCGGCGTGCCCGTGAACAAGATCGCCAAGCGCGTCGGCGAACTCCACGAGTTCAACCCGATGCTGGGCCATCGCGGTTGCCGCCTCGGAATTGTGTATCCTGAAATCAGCGAGATGCAGGCGCGCGCGGTTTTTGAAGCCGCGGCGCAGGTGCAAAAGGAAGGACTCAAGGTCCGCCCGGAAATCATGATTCCGTTGGTCGGTTTCCCGAAGGAACTGCAATTGCAACTCGAAGTCGTGCATCGCGTCGCCGCGGAAGTGGCCAGGGAGCAAAAGATCCGGTTCAATTACCTGGTCGGCACCATGATCGAAATTCCGCGCGCGGCTTTGGTGGCGGACGACATTGCGCGCGACGCGCAATTCTTCAGCTTTGGTACGAACGACCTCACTCAAACGACGCTCGGCATGAGCCGCGATGATTCCGGTTCCTTCCTGCCCCGATATCAGGAGTTGGAAATTGTGAAACAGAATCCGTTTGCTTCAGTGGATCAGACCGGCGTCGGCCGCCTGATGGAGATGGCGTGCGAGCTCGGACGCAAGACGCGTCCCGACATCAAGCTCGGCATTTGCGGCGAGCACGGTGGCGATCCGGGAAGCGTGAAATTCTGTCATCGCATCGGACTCAGTTATGTGAGCTGCTCTCCCTTCCGCGTGCCGGTGGCTCGATTGGCCGCGGCGCAAGCGGCCTTGGACGATGCCAAGAGCGCGCCGGCGAAAACCGGGAAGAAGAAGTAAGCCAATTCCAATTCAGTAGAAACGCGATCAGCCGCTCCGGAAAACCGGAGCGGCTTTTGATTTGCGAGGAAGTTTGCGAAGAAGTTTGCGGCGTCAACAGAGCATGGCGCGCCGGACTTGCGTCGCTCATGGATCTTGTTCACAATTCGTCTCTGACGCAGCCTGTTCTCCAATGATGACGGGCGCGGGAAGCCGAATGCACTGGATTGCTCCGACAGAGAAGAACACCAAAAACTGGAAAACCGTCTTACCGATGCCACCTGCCATTTGCGCACGAATTCTGGCCTCCACTTGCAGCATTCAACGACGCGTGCATCCAACGGCAAGCGATCCACCTATCGACACCAACAAATAGTCGAAACGCATCCCCACTGCCGCATGCTCTCCGTGTTTACCTATGCCCTGACAGTGATTACGTCGAAGTCGGCATCCGCTTCGCCCTTGGTGTGAACCTATTATGTGTTAATTCCCACCCCGACCCATGGCCCTGAAGAAATCCGAACTCTACTCCTCGCTTTGGGCGTCGTGCGATGAACTGCGCGGCGGCATGGATGCGTCCCAATACAAGGACTACGTCCTCGTGCTGCTGTTCGTGAAATACGTCAGCGACCGCTTCGCTGGAAAACCCTTCGCCGCCATCACCGTTCCTAAGGGCGCAAGCTTTGCCGACATGGTTGCGCTCAAGGGCAAGTCCGATATCGGCGACCAGCTCAACAAGAAGATTCTCGGCCCGCTCGCGCAGGCGAACCAGTTGTCCGACATGCCGGACTTCAATGACCCGAACAAGCTCGGCAGCGGCAAGGAAATGGTGGAACGCCTCACGAACCTCATCGCCATCTTCGAGAATCCCGCGCTCGACTTCTCGAAGAATCGCGCCGATGGCGATGATCTGCTGGGCGATGCCTACGAATACCTCATGCGGCATTTCGCCACCGAGAGCGGCAAGAGCAAAGGCCAGTTCTACACGCCCGCCGAAGTCAGCCGCGTTATCGCCCAGATTCTCGGCATCCGCCACGCGAAGACCTCCAACGACACCACGGTCTATGACCCAACCTGCGGCTCAGGTTCGCTGTTGCTGAAAGTGGGCGACGAAGCCCGGCACGGCGGCAAGGACGTGAAGGTCACGCTTTACGGGCAGGAAAAGGACAACGCCACTGCCGGTCTCGCCCGGATGAACATGATCCTGCACGACTACGCCACGGCGGAAATCAAGCAGGGCAACACCCTCGTCAACCCGCTCTACAAGGACGGCGACGCGCTCAAGACCTTCGACTACGTCGTCGCCAATCCGCCCTTCAGCGACAAGCGTTGGAGCACCGGCCTCGACGCCGAGCACGACCCCTGGCAAAGGTTCCAGCATTACGGCGTTCCGCCCGGCAAACAGGGCGATTACGCCTACCTGCTGCACATCCTTCGCTCTCTCAAGCCGAGTGGCAAAGGCGCGTGCATCCTGCCGCACGGCGTGCTCTTTCGCGGTAACGCCGAGGCCGCCATCCGCAAGAACCTCGTCCAGCGCGGCGTCATCAAGGGCATCGTTGGCCTGCCCGCGAACCTCTTTTACGGCACGGGCATCCCCGCCTGCATCATCGTGCTCGACAAGGAGGGTGCGAACGCCCGCAGAGCCATCTTCATGATGGACGCCTCCAAGGGCTTCATCAAAGACGGCAACAAGAACCGTCTCCGCGAGCAGGACATCCACAAGATCGTGGACGTCTTCAACCGGCAGGTGGAACTGCCACGCTACTCGCGCCTCGTGCCCGTCAGCGAAATCGCCGACCCAAAGAACGACTACAACCTCAACCTGCCGCGCTACATCGACACCACCGAGCCGGAGGATTTGCAGGACATCGACGCCCATCTGCGCGGCGGCATCCCGAACCGCGACATTGATGCGCTTGAAGACTACTGGCAGGTCATCCCCTGCGTACGGGCCGCGCTGTTCAAGAAGGCCGACCGCGCTGGTTACTCACATCTCAAGCTCCGGCTGGCTGATGTGAAACCCGCCATCCTCAGCCATGCCGAGTTCATCGCGTTCAAAGACTCCGTTATCCAGCTTTTTGCCAAATGGAAGAAAGCCGTCGTCCCACACCTGAAAGGTTTCGGCAAAGACAGCAATCCCAAGGCGCTCATCGAAACCATTGCCGAGGATTTGCTCGCCACCTTCAAGACCGCGCCGCTTCTTGATGCCTACGACGTGTATCAACATCTCATGGATTACTGGGCCGCCACCATGCAGGACGATTGTTACCTCATCGCCGCCGACGGCTGGCGCGACGCCGCCCAGCCCCGGCTCATCGTCGAGGACAAGAACAAGAAGACCAAGTCCCGGCCCGACTTCACCCTCGGCAAGCAGAAATACCAGGCCGAACTCATCCCGCCCGCGCTCATCATCCGGCGCTGGTATGCGGACGAACAGGCTGCCATCGAGAAGCTGGAGGCCGACGTGGCCGCGCTCCAGCAGCAGATGGAGGAAATGGCCGAGGAACACGGCGGAGAGGAAGGACTCCTCGCCGACGCCACCAACGACAAGGGCAAGCTCACCAAAGCCAGCGTCACCGCCCGGCTCAAGGAAGTGGAAGCAGAAGAATCAGCGAACGACAAACGTAAGCATCTGAAGGCGGCGGAAGAAGCGGTTCCTTTTGGCGAAAGCGGGCCAACAGAGTTTTCACTGCTCCTCCAATGGTTGAATCTGAACAACCGGGAAGCTGAAACTGCCGCAAAGCTCAAGGTTGCGCAGGACGCGCTCACCGCAAAGGTCGTGTCCAAATACCCGGAGCTCACCGAGGACGAAATCAAGACGCTCGTCGTGGACGACAAATGGCTGGGCACGCTGGCCGCCGCCGTGCAGGGCGAATTGGATCGCGTCTCGCAAACCCTCACCGGGCGCATCCGCCAATTGGCCGAACGCTACGCTACCCCGCTGCCGGAACTGGCTAATGAAGTGGAATTCCTGGCATCCAGAGTCAGCAAACACCTGCAAAAAATGGGGTTCTCATATCTAGTTAAAGAATCATAGTCATTTCTTTAATAGCAAGCTGCGTTATTCAAGTTTCGAAACATGAACCGCGACGCCACTGGCACTTACCAGGTTACCGCCACAGCGGGAGAAAAGGTGCGTGCCTTTGTGCCATTGCCATTACCCCCGACTCCGCCTTTGGAAATCACGGGTGCCCGTCAGCTTCTTCTGGAAAAGGCAACGCTGGCCATTGGTCGGCTCGACAGTATCAGCACGCTATTGCCAGATCCGCACCTGTTTCTTTACTCCTACGTTCGGCGCGAAGCCGTGTTGTCATCCCAAATTGAGGGCACACAATCTTCCCTCTCCGATTTGTTGCTCTTCGAATTGGAAGAGGTCCCCGGCACGCCCGTTGACGATGTCGTCGAAGTCTCCAACTATGTCGCGGCATTAAACCATGGGATGATCCGGCTGCGCGAAGGTTTCCCGCTCTCCAACCGCCTGCTGCGCGAGATGCACGCCGCTCTCATGGCCAAAGGCCGCGGCAGTGAAAAGCAGCCCGGTGAATTTCGCCGCAGCCAGAACTGGATCGGCGGCACGCGCCCCGGCAACGCGCATTTCGTCCCGCCACCGCCCGGGGAGGTGAACCCCTGCATGAGCGACCTCGAACGCTTTTTGCACGATGAAAACAGCGGTCTGCCCGTTCTGCTCAAGACCGCCCTGGCCCACGTCCAATTCGAGACCATACATCCTTTTCTCGATGGCAACGGGCGGCTTGGCCGCTTGCTCATTGCGCTGCTGCTGCACCATGGCGGATTGCTGGCCGAACCGCTCCTCTATCTCTCCCTTTATCTCAAGCAAAACCGTTCAGTGTATTACGATCTGCTCGATCGCGTTCGCGCCACCGGCGATTGGGAGGCGTGGGTGGACTTTTTCCTCGAAGGCGTGGATCAGACTGCTCGCGGCGCTGTGCAGACCGCCCGGCGCCTGGTGGATCTCTTCGATGCCGACACCCACCGCATCCAACAATCCGGCCGGGCTGCCGCCAATGCCCTGCGAGTCCTGGCAGCGCTGCGCCAGCGCCCTGTGCTGACGCTCAAATATCTGTGTGAAACGCACGGCCTGACCTTCCCCACCGCCGCCAAGGCCATGCAAAGCCTCGTGACTGCGGACATCGCCCGCGAACTCACCGGCCAGCGTCGCAATCGCGTTTTCGTTTACGACGCCTATCTCAGCATCCTCAGTGAAGGAGGCCAACCGTTGTGAAACGCTGGCTCAACCATGAATCGACCGCGCTCGCCGCCAGCGTGGACCGACACCTCAAAAAGATGGGAGCGGTATGGAAGTGAAGCCCGGCTATAAGCAGACCGAAGTGGGCGTCATCCCGGAGGAGTGGGATGTCGAGCCGTGTCGTCGGGTGAGCAAATTCATCACCGTCGGCATCGTCGTAAAGCCGACTCAATACTATCAAAAGCACGGCGTCCCCGCGTTGAGGTCCGCGAATGTCCGGGAGAATCAAATCGACAAGTCGGATCTGATTTTCATCTCGGAAAAGGCCAACGCACAACAAGCCAAGAGCCAAGTGAGAGCGGGCGATGTCGTAACCGTTCGCACCGGCTATCCGGGGACAAGTGCGGTCGTTCCAACCGATATGGCTGGCTCGAACTGCATCGACATTCTCATCACGCGGCCGACCGACCGACTTGATTCAACTTTCCTGTCTGCGTGGATAAACTCGCCTCGCGGCAAAGACCAAGTCCTCCGATCCCAAAACGGTCTTGCCCAGCAGCATTTCAACGTCGGCGAACTCCGGGAGCTTCTCGTTGCGCTGCCACCCCTTCCCGAACAACGCGCCATCGCGGAGGCGTTGAGCGATGTGGATGGGCTCTTGGGCCGGCTGGACCGGCTCATCGCCAAAAAACGCTACCTCAAACAGGCCGCCATGCAGCAACTCCTCACCGGCCAAACCCGCCTCCCCGGCTTCGACGGTGACTGGCGGGTGAAGCGACTTGATCGAATCGCTCCACTGCAACGTGGATTTGATCTGCCAAACCGAGAATTGCGGTCGGGGCCATTTCCAGTCGTGTATTCCAATGGCATCCTGAACCATCATTCCGACTGGCAAGTTGAAGGGCCGGGGGTCGTAACCGGGCGGTCCGGCACAATCGGAAATGTTACCTTCATCGAGGGAAAGTATTGGCCTCATAACACCGCCCTCTGGGTGACGAGCTTCAAAGGGAACGACCCGAGTTTCATCTTCTACCTCTACACACGGATCGATTTCGAGAGGTTCGCGACCGGTTCAGGCGTTCCAACGCTTAATCGAAACGACGTTCACTCCTTCGAGGTTTTGATTGCACCAACGAAGGCCGAACAAACCGCAATCGCCGATGTGCTGACGGACATGGACGCTGAGATCGCGGCGTTGGAGCAACGGCGGGAGAAGACCCGCGCCCTCAAGCAGGCCATGATGCAGGAACTGCTCACCGGCAAAACGCGGTTGATATGAGCACACACTTTCATCACTCTTGAACCATGCTCGACGAGGAGACAATCGAAGAATTGGAGCGGCAATTTCCCGAAATGGCTGCCCTTGCTTTTGCCACCGCGCGCGCGGAAGCGCTGGCCGCTGGCCTGAGTGTGGTCGAAACGCATGACAACATTTTGTGGGAAGTTTTCCCCAACGGCACACGGCGAGCGATCAAGGCACTTGAGCCACGCATGTCAGTTACGCCCGGCACGAAGATCACGATCACATGAACGGCATCGGCAAACCAGAGCGCGAGACGCAAAACCGGGTGATCGCGTTGTTCCGCGACGAACTTGGCTATCGCTACTGTGGCGATTGGAGTGACCGTCCGCGCAACAGCAACATAGAGGAAGAGTTGCTGACCGCTCACCTGGCGAAATGTGGTTACGTGCGGGAACAAATCAGCCGCGCCATTTACCTTCTGCGCACCGAAGCCGACAATCCGAACCGCAGCCTCTATGAAAACAACAAGGCGGTTTACAGCTACCTGCGCTACGGCATCCCGGTGAAGATCGAGGCGGGCAAAGTCACGGAGACGGTCAAGCTCATCAACTGGGAACAGCCGGATCAGAACGATTTCGTCGTCGTCGAGGAGGTGACGTTGCGGGGCGACCACGAGCGCCGCCCGGACCTCGTGCTCTACGTCAACGGCATCGCAGTGGCGGCCATCGAACTGAAGAACAGCTACGTCTCAATCGGCGACGGCGTGCGCCAATTGCTTTCCAACCAGCAGAGGATGTTTCACGAGTGGTTCTTCGCCACGGTGCAAATCGTGTTCGCCGGGAACGATTCGGAGGGCTTGCGCTACGGGACCATCGCCACCGAGGAAAAATATTTCCTGAAATGGAAAGAGGATGAAGCGGACAATACGCGCTTCAAACTCGACAAGTATCTCCTCAAGATGTGCCGCAAGGATCGACTGATCGAATTGCTGCACGATTTCGTCCTGTTCGACGGCGGCATCAAGAAGCTGCCCAGAGTTCACCAGTATTTCGGCATCAAGGCGGCGCAGGAGCACGTGAACGCTTACAAGGGGGGCATCATCTGGCACACGCAGGGCAGCGGCAAAAGCATCGTCATGGTGCTTCTGGCGAAGTGGATTCTGGAGAACAAGGCGAAGGGCCGTGTGCTCATCCTCACCGACCGCGACGAACTGGACAAACAGATCGAGCGGGTGTTCACGGAATCCGGCGAGGCAATTTACCGAACGAGCAGCGGGGCGGATCTGATGGCGCAACTTGGGCAAGCGAAGCCGCGTATGCTCTGCTCGCTCGTTCACAAGTTCGGGCGCAGGGGCGTGGACGATTTCGACGCGTTCATCGAGGAGTTGAAGAAGCAGCCAGCAAAGGCAGTGGGAGAGTTGTTCGTGTTCGTGGACGAGTGCCATCGCACGCAGAGCGGCAAGTTGCACAAGACGATGAAGGCCATGCTGCCCGGCGCAGTGTTCATCGGCTTCACCGGCACACCGTTGCTGAAGCAGGACGCCCCGACCAGCCTCGAAGTGTTCGGCGGCTACATTCACACCTACAAGTTTGGGGAAGCGGTCGAGGATGGAGTGGTGCTCGATCTCGTCTATGAAGCGCGTGACATTCCGCAAGAGTTGGGTTCGCCTGAAAAGGTGGACGCGTGGTTTGAGGCCAAGACGAAGGGACTGAACGACTGGCAGAAGGCTGCTTTGCGCGAGCAATGGGGCACGATGCAGAAGGTGCTGAGTTCGCGCTCGCGCATGGACCGGGTGGTCGAGGACGTCGTTTTCGACTTCGGCGTGAAGCCGCGCCTGAGCAGCGAACGCGGCAACGCGATGCTCGTGGCCTCCAGCATTTACGAGGCAGCGAAGTATTTTGAGTTGTTCCAAAAGACGGCGTTCAAGGGCAAGTGCGCGGTGGTCACCTCTTACAATCCGCAGGCGCAGGATGTGACACTGGAGGAAACTGGCGTGAACACGGAGACGGAAAAGCAATTCCTCTACAACCTTTACACGGCGCTGCTCAAGGATGTGCAGCCGAAGCCCGGCAAGACCAGGACTGAAACTTACGAGGACGAGGTGAAGCGGCGGTTCATCAAGGAACCAGCGAACATGCGGCTGCTCATCGTGGTGGACAAGCTGCTCACCGGCTTCGACGCGCCGCCTTGCACGTATCTCTTCATTGACAAGTCGATGCAGGATCATGGCCTGTTCCAGGCCATTTGCCGCACGAACCGGCTCGACGGTGAGGACAAAACGTTCGGTTACATCGTGGATTACAAGGACCTGTTCAAGAAGGTGCAGGGCGCGATGGCGGTCTATAGTTCCGAACTCGACCACAGCGACGGCGGGGCAAGCCCGGAAGTGCTGCTGCAAGACCGACTCAAGAAAGGTAAGGAACGTTTGGACAGCGCGCTGGAGGCCGTGGCGTTGCTCTGCGAACCAGTCCAGCCGCCGAAGGGAGAACTCGAACACATCCATTACTTCTGCGGCAATACGGAGATTCCCGACGATCTTGCAGAGCATGAGCCGCAACGGGTGGCGCTCTACAAAACCGTCGCTGCGCTGGTGCGGGCCTACGCCAATATCGCCGACGATCTGCCGCGCGCGGGCTACACGGAAAGCCAGATTGCGAGCATCAAGCAGGACATCGAGCGCAGCCTCAAGTTGCGGGAAATCATCCGGCAGGCCAGCGGCGAGACGATTGACCTCAAGGCTTACGAGGCGGACATGCGGCACTTGATTGACACTTACATCGAGGCCGAGGCGGCGAGGCAGATTTCAAACTTCGGCGAAATTGGTTTGCTGGATTTGATTGTGAAGAGCGGGATCGCCGAGGCTATCGGTGCTCTGCCAAAGGGAATTCAAGGCAATCCACGGGCGGTGGCCGAGACGATCGCCAACAACGTCCGCAGCAAGATCATCAAGGAGCATCTGAACGACCCGGCGTTCTATGACAAAATGTCGGCGTTGCTGAACGAAATCCTGGCGGATTTAAAGGCGCAGCGGATTGATTATGAGGAGTTCCTGAAACGGATCGCTGAACTGGCCAGGAAGGTCCAGACCGGCAAGGCCGACGACACACCTGAGAAGTTGAACACGCCCGGCAAGCGGGCGCTCTACAACAACCTTAAGAAGGCCGCGGTGCCTCCTACCGGCGAAGCCCTGAAGGATGCCGGGACTTACTGTGTCAGCGGCGACCCGACGCTCAATTTAACTCTGTTGATTGACGAAACTGTCCGGAGGGTGAGACCCAATGCCTTTCGCGGCAATCAAGCCAAAGAGAACGTCATCAAAGCGGCGCTGCTCCCGTTGCTGGGCAACGATCCGGTGGAAGTGGAGCGCATTTTTCTCATCATTAAGGCACAAACAGAATACTGATGCGCACACAGGTACAATTGGGAAACATCGCTGTGGACGTGATACGAAAGGATATCAAGAACGTACATTTGAGCGTTCACCCCCCGACTGGCCGAGTGCGAATCGCCGCGCCCGCCCGCATGAGCCTCGACACTATCCGGGTGTTCGCAATTGCAAAATTGCCGTGGATTCGGCAGCAGCAACACAAGTTGCAGGAGCAGGAACGCGAGACGCCTCGCGAATACCTCGACCGGGAAAGCCATTACCTTTGGGGGCGGCGCTACCTGCTAGCCGTCACAGAAAGCGACCAGCCACCGTCCATCGAGTTAAGTCACAACCGCATTCTTCTGCGAGTGCGTCCGGGAACCGACCGACACAAGCGCGAGGCGATGATGGAGCAATGGTATCGAGAGAACGTGAAAAGCGCGGCCCCCGCCCTGGTCGCAAAATGGGAACGGCTGATGGGTATCAAAGTCCGGCGGGTTTTTGTGCAGCGCATGAAAACCAAGTGGGGCAGCTGCAATCATTGCGCCGGAACAATCCGATTAAACACTGACCTCGCCAAGAAACCCAAGGAGTGCCTCGAATACATCATCGTCCATGAGATGGTTCATCTGCTTGAGCCTACCCACAACGATCGCTTCATGGTGCTGATGGAGCGATTCATGCCCAGATGGCAATCCCATCGTGAGACATTGAACCGCCTTCCGGTACGGCACGAGAGTTGGGCATTTTAGAATTTTTTGCGCCTGGCTCTCACGTGATTCTTTGCTCTGCCGGTGTCGCCAGCATTCACGAATTTTCACGCATCGAAGATACCGGAGTTCCATGACCTGCGAGTGTGCTCATCGGTTATGCTCAGGCAGGAAACAAAGTCTTTCTCAACCGCCGGCCCGCTGTGGCACGGTGGGGGCATGATGACGATTCGAAAAGCACAGGATCGGGGACACGCCGAACACGGATGGCTCGACACTTATCACACCTTCAGTTTCGCCGATTATTACGATCCGCAATGGATGGGCTTTCGCAGTTTGCGCGTGATCAACGACGATCTGGTCATGCCAGGAATGGGTTTTGGCATGCACCCGCATCGTGACATGGAAATCATCACTTACATTCTGAGCGGCGCACTCGAACATCGGGACTCGATGGGCAATGGCCGCGTCATTCGCGCCGGTGATATCCAATACATGGCGGCGGGAACCGGCGTGCGGCACAGCGAATTCAATCCATCAAAAGAGGAAGCGGTGCATCTCCTTCAAGTCTGGATTTTGCCCGACCATAAAGGAGCGGCGCCGCGTTATGCCGACAAATCTTATGCTACCGTCGCTCCCGGCGCGCTGCATCTGGTGACGAGCAAAACAGGCCGGGACGGTTCGATGGCCATTAACCAGGACGCGGACTTCTGGCTGGCCAGGTTCGAGGCGGGCCAAAGTGCCAGGCATGCGCTCGCTCCCGGACGTCACGCGTGGATTCACGTGGGCGAAGGGGAGATAACCCTCAACGGAACCGCGCTGCAAAATGGCGACGGCGCGGCTGTGAGCGCGGAAACAACGCTGGAGTTTCAGGCGGCAAAGCCCGCGCAGGTGCTTCTCTTTGACCTCAACTAAAACAAATCCGAGTCACCCAATCACACCCTAACGAATTGCAGGCTGCCAGCGCCAGCCTACCGCGAACGCACGCTCTGCGAATTCGCTTTGTGCTGAAACCGGCGGGACGAGCCACGTCAGCAGGCCGGCCGGCAAAAACATGACATCGGCGACGCTGCGATGAACCGCATTCAAGGGACTCACAGGCGGAGAAATATTTTGCGCCGGTACATCCAGAAGAGGATCAGCCAAAACACGATCAAGGTGGAGACGCGTTCGAGCATGGGTGTGTAAACCGAACCGAGCAGCTCAAAGCATTGCCGGCCGAAATGCGTGCGCATGGTTTCGCGCACGAATCCTCCCATCAATTGCCACATGCAATAAAGCGTGATCGGATTCATGCCGGCGACCACCAATGGAAATGCCCAGCGCTTCCAACCCCGCCACTCGATCACCGCCACAAACGCCGCCAACAGCAACGTCACCCATCCGCCACTGAACAACGCCCAGGACGGCGTCCAAATGCGCTTCACCATCGGGCATACTCCGGCCCAAGCGAGCGCACCGCCCAAAATTAATCCGGCCACGCCACCTACAGTCAGCCATTGAATTTTTTCCTTCAACGGGCGGGCCGAGCGAAGCAAACCGCCCGCAATCATTCCGAAAATCATCGTCGCCAGAGACGGCACAAAATTCAGCGTTTGATAACCGCCGCTGTTGAAGACGAACGGTTTTTCGCGCGGGAACAGGTTGAGAAACCAGATGTCAAAAGTGGCTGCGAAATTCGCGTTCTTCTCCCAGTGCGCGGCGAAGCCGGTCAGATGCGGCCATTCCGGCGGAACGCCGGCATTTTTCCAATCAAAGTTTGGCGGAGATACCGGGTGCAGCGCGAAAGCGAGCCAATAAACGAAGAGAATCGCGAACGCGGCCAGCCATTGCGTGCGGATTTTTGTGAAGCAAAGCAAAAACAGAAACGGATAACCCAAGCCGATTTGCGCCAGCACATTGGTGAACACCCATTCGGTGCGCGCGCTCCAGGCCGATGTGAGAAACACCGCCAGCCCCACCAGCAGCAATGCGCGCCAGACCGCATGCCCAAACATCCTTCGGAAACTCTGGCCCCGCGCCTGGCGATTCGCGATCGACCACGGCAGTGCCACCCCGACCATGAACATGAACGCAGGCTGGATCAAATCCCAAAGCGTGCAACCGGTCCAAGGCGCATGTTCAAATTCGTGCCCAAGGAATTTCCACAAGGAACTGTCGGGATAATTTTTGGAAATCTGCGCGATGCCAAATCCACTCGAAGCCATCAGCAGCATGATCGCGCCGCGATAGGCATCGAGAGAAACGAGGCGCTCCGTCCGGCCTGGCGCTGCAAAGCCCGCTCCGGTTGCCGGCCCGCGATGATCGGAGTGTTCGGCCTGGGGAATGGATGCGATCGGTTCCGCGCTTTCGGCTGCTTTCATGATCATCACTTCGCGTCGTTCGGATGCGTCCAGTTTATGCCTGTCACGCTCGATGCGCTCGAGTTCTAACACGTGCCGCTTGGGAATGCCAAATCAACTTCTCCTTTGCGCTGCTTTGCGCGTTTTCGCGTGGCGCGATTGTGGATGGCGCGGACAATTTTCTCGACGACTTCGCGAGAGCTGAATTTGATTGGTGAATGACGCGACGCGATTTCCTGGCGTTCGCTGCGCTGACCGCAGGCTCGACGGCCGTCTCTTGCCATTCCCCGCATCGCTCACGCCAGGCATTCCACACTTCGCGACTCTTCTTCACCTCGAAAGGCCGCACGGGAATGGTTCATGCCGATGGGCGTGGACTGCGTTATTTCAAATTCGATGTGCCCGATCAGGTCACCTGGCAGCCTGGACCGTTTCTCTCCGATGGCCGGCGAGTGATTTTTTTGAGCATGGAACAGCGGCGCGACGGGCCGGGGCGTCCGTTCGAGGAGTATTACACACAAACCCCAACGCACTTGTGGCTTTATGATCTTGAACGCGATGCACTGAGCGAGATTGCCACCCGAAATCGTTTGGCGGTGTTTTACACGCCGGCTTTATTGCTCAGCGATGCCCGCATGCTCGTGCAGGTCGTCCGCAACAAGGTCGGACAAATCTTCAGCATGAATCTCGATGGCAGTGAAGCGCGGGAATTCACCCGTGCTGGCGAAGGTCTCCCTTATGGATTGAGCCTCAGCCCGGACGGTCAACGCGTGGCGTTCCACCTGGCGAGCCCGCAAGGGTACCAGATATGGACCAGTGATCTCGAAGGAAGTAACCGCACGCAAATTGCCGCCCATCCCGAACATCTTTATTTCGGCACGAGTTGGTCGCCCGATGGCAAATGGATTCTGTACCAGGACTGCCACTTTAAAACGGATCCGGGGCATGATTGGGCCGACATCTGCATCGGACGTGCGGATGGTTCCGAACATCGCGTTCTGACGAGTGGACAACTGCACTGGTTTGGGGCGGCTTATGGAAATCCACAAAACCGCGGCGGCGGTTCAAATATGCCCGCCTGGACGCGCGATGGCCGGATTCTATTTTCCCGAAAGCTGCCCGGATCCAAAGTGGCCTGGGAGTTTCAAGCACAGCGCCCGGACACGGATCATTTCAATCGCGATTTCAAACCGCACCTGGCCCGCGGCGGAACCGAGATTTGTTCGTTGAACCCCGCAGATGGCTCGATGATCACCTTGGCGCGCGAAGATCCTCCGCAATGGGATTTTCGCGCCGTCCCTTCGCCAGATGGGGAACTCATCGCTTTTTGTCGCGCCGCCACAGGCCAGCCTCCTGCGCTTTGGGTGATGCATCGGAATGGAAACAACCAGCGCTTGTTGACGCGGGGGATCGACGAGGCCGGCGCCGATCATCCTCGCTGGCTGCCGCGCGCCTGACAAACAGGGCGTGTGTGAGCCCGCGCCTGTCCGCCTGTCCGTTGCGCCACAATTTAGGCTGGCGATCGTAGTCGGTTCGATTAAGGTCCCTGCAATTGCGCGTTGCGGATACTTGGCATTGCCCTAAACCACGCAGAGGACATTATGAAACGAGTCACAGGAATCGGCGGCATCTTCTTCAAAGCAAAAGATCCGGGCGCGTTGAGCGCCTGGTACAAGAAACATCTCGGCATCGACGTGCAGGATTGGGGCGGCGCCGCTTTCAGCTGGGCGGATGACGCCGGCAACCCGGTTCTCGGCACAACGATCTGGTCGGTGAGCGCCTCTGACGGAGATTACTTCGCGCCCAGCACTGCCCCGTTCATGATCAATTATCGCGTCGCGGATCTCGCCGAACTGCTCAAAGCCCTGCGCGAAGAAGGCTGCAACGTCCTCGACAAAACCGACGATTCCGAATTTGGAAAGTTTGGCTGGGTCATCGATCCCGAGGGCAACAAAGTCGAATTGTGGCAGCCGCCTCCGGGACGATAACGCCCGGCGACGAAGGCTGAACCACGCCTGATTGAAACGAGAGTAATGGTTGTGCCAGTTTCAGTTCCGATCTCGATCGGCATTTTCGTGACCGTGCGAGTGATTTGCTGGCAGGCCGATCCAGTGTGCGTTTGCTCACGGCCAAGTCCGCCAAGTCCATTGAAACCGCCGCTTCATGAATAGTGTCCCACGCCAATCTCCAACCTTCATCGCCAGCACCTGGCTGATTGCGGCGCTGACGATTCTGCCGGCCTCTGTGCCGGGCGAAACAACACCGCCGTCAACTCAACAACGCGATGCGGTGGCACTCCGTGAAAACGCCACGGTCGAGACAAACAAAGTTGTTTCACTGCCCCAACCCGTTCCGGGCAAGCCGGGCGAACTCGCACCCGTTTTCAAAAAGGCGAAACCGGAATCACCCCAGGATCTCAAATCGATTGAGCAGCATTTGCAAAAACTCGTGCCGCGCGTTTCCCCGGCGGTCGTCGCCGTGCAAGTCGGCGGCGCCACCGGCAGCGGCGTGGTCATTACTGCGGATGGCATCGTGCTGACCGCTGCTCATGTTTGCGACGAACCAAACCGCGAGGTGCGATTTACATTTCCCGATGGCAAAACGGCGCGCGGAAAGACGCTCGGCACCAATCACGAAATCGATGCCGGCATGATGAAGATTCATGGCAACGGTCCATGGCCGCATGTCCAAATGGGAGACTTGAACGAGGTGCGGGTGGGCGATTGGTCATTGACGCTCGGGCATCCCGGCGGGTTCGATCCGCAACGCTCGCTGGTCGTGCGGCTCGGGCGTGTCATCCGGCTTTCGGCGGAAGCCTTGCAGACGGATTGCACCTTGAGTGCGGGCGATTCGGGCGGGCCGCTCTTCGATATGCATGGCCGTGTGATTGGAATTCACAGCCGCATCAGTGAATCCACGGCCGAGAATTTTCACGTCCCCATTCGAACCTATCGCGACACCTGGGAACGCCTGGCCAGGGCGGAATCGTGGGGCGGTGAACAACCGACCGCGCGTCCGTGGTTTGGCGTGCGCGGTGTGGATGATCCCTCCGGTTGCAAAATCGAATCGGTGGATGAAAACGCGCCGGCATTCAAAGCGGGCGTGCGCGTTGGGGATATCATCCGCAAAGTCAATGACCGCGAAATCAAAGAGTTCGCCGAGCTGCGGCAACTGATTGCGTCGGCAAAACCGGGCGATGAACTCACCGTCCATTTGCAGCGCGACGGCAAGGAACTCTCCTTGCCGGTGAAAATCGAAGCGCGCCGATGGCGCCGATAAGCTTACAGCCATGCAACTCCTCATGACGATTGAATGGTCGAAAAGCGCGTCGCGCGTTGCTGCGCTGTTCCTGCTTTGGTTTTGCACATTCGCTTCCGCCGCCCAGGAGTTGCCCGCTGCTTCCGCAAAACTTCCGCGGCACCTTTTCAAAAATGGCGAGGAAACACTCAACGCATTTGCCCCGATCTCCAAACCAGCCCGTTATTCGGTCGTCAAACTCGATGTCGATGGCAAAACGGCCGCACTCGCGGCCGTCATCGACGCCACCGGAATCGCCGTCACCAAGTCCAGCGAGATCAAAGACGGAAAAATCACCGCCTGGCTGGCGAATGGGAATGAAGCGAAAGCGAAGTTGCTGGCGCGCGACGACGAAAACGATCTCGCGCTGGTGAAGATTGAAGCCAAGGGATTGAAACCGATCCACTGGGCCTCGGAACAAACTTTTGTCGGGCAATGGGTCATCACGCCCGGTCCATCCGAATTGCCGCAAGCCGTCGGCATCGTCAGCGTGCCTCCTCGAAAAATCCTCCACCCGCGCGCGCTCATAGGCGTGCAGCTCGATCCGCAAGGGTCGGGCGCCAAAATCGCGCAAGTCATGCCCGGGTTAAGCGCGGAAAAGGCCGGACTCAAATCCGGCGACCTGATTCTTACCGTGAACGATGAACCGCTTAAAGAAGGGGAATTGTTAAGCAGCCGTCTCCGACAATTCCGCGAAGGCCAATCGGTGAAGCTGCGCGTGAAGCGGGGGAGCGAGGAGTTTGATGCCACGCTGGAAATGAAGATCCCGAGACCG
Source organism: Verrucomicrobiota bacterium (assembly GCA_040754135.1). GTDB lineage: Bacteria > Verrucomicrobiota > Verrucomicrobiia > Limisphaerales > SIBE01 > JBFMDG01. The sequence continues at coordinate 471 of JBFMDG010000033.1, read as the reverse complement.
GATCGCACCGATCGTTGGGCCGACCGATCCGATCGCATGAATCGCATGGGCACGCTGGTGAGCGAGCGGGCCGAAGGATTTGAGCTGGCCATTCAGCACGACAGCTCGATCAAGGCCTGGCAATGCGGCGGGCCATTGTTGAATCTGAAGGGCAAAGCCATCGGCTTGAACATCGCCCGCCCCGGGCGTGTGGCCACTTACGCGCTTCCGGCCGATCTCGTGAAACAATCCATCCGCAAAATGCAGGCCCAAAGCGGCAAACCCACCAAGATTTGATTTTGAGCGAAGAAGATTCGCGGCGAGGCAGGAAACACAGACGAAAACTGAAAGCAATCTCGTGAAGCGTTTGGAAATTCCGTGGTCATAGTGGGCGGCCAATTCCGTTGAATGGTTGTGAAGCCTATGAGCACACAAACGCAAAACCAATGTCCCCAATGCGGCCAGCGCATCTCGGCCGGCGTCAAAGGGCTC